>JBFFVI010000017.1:0-15404 GCA_041570895.1 Gammaproteobacteria bacterium | reverse complement strand
TCCAATGGTAATCATATAATTTTTTATAGTGTGTCCAGCCTTCATCGCCAGTATCCCAGGTTGACCATCGGGTAACTTTCCACACTGGATCAGTACCGGTAATAAAACGATCCGGGTATTTTAAAACCAGTTTTTTCCATTCGGGAAGCAGGGTATAGTCTTCGTTGCTGATGCCACCATAACGCCATGGATCACGTGCAGCGAAGTCTATCCAGACGTTGTCACATCGGCTGAGAATTTTGTCTATATGTTCTGCTCTGAGGTTGCCGCCAGCATGTGCAAAGATCATCTTGATTCCAGGGTTATTAAGACATAGTTTCTGAAAGGTTTTCTCGTTACCTGAATCGATATGGATAAGCATAGGTACACGGTATTTTTTTGCCAGTTCGATCAGTTGCAGAAATATCCTGTTGTCTGTTTTTGGCTGGAAGCCATTCATGAAATGGACTTCACCGATGCCAAAATATTGACCGTTTTTCAAACCTGAATCTGCATTCTTAATAACCTGCTCATCCATGTACCAGTCGCGTTTTCCTGCCTCGTGGATATAGGGACTGAAAAACGGGATGATCCAGTCACCACCTTTTTCTCTTAACTCTAATGCCAGTTCCGAGGGCGTGCCCGCGACGATGGTAAGTCCGACATTATGTTTTTTAAGAATATCGACGACTTCTTGTGTTGATGTTTCTTCACGGTGGTCCCAGTTATAATGAATATGACTATCGGCAAAGATCTCCGCAGCAGATAGATTACCTGGCTGAATAGCAGTAAAGAATAAGATCAAAAGTAAATATTTGATGTGATACATATTATTAACAATGTCAGGATAAAGCATAAATCAGATAAAAATACATCTAAAGATTATCATTGTATTTATTACGCTGACAGAACGCAAAGTAAACTGACTGAAAATGGTCACTTATTTCGAATCAATGTTCTGAGACTTATCGCCTTGTCTGTTGCTAGAATAGCTACACCCAAGACTGACTATTGAGGTGATGCTGATGTCAATGACTCGTCGTCAATTCTGCAAGATTCTGGCTGCGCTCGGTACAACTGTGAGTTCGAACCTTATCGCAGATCTAAGTTATCCCGCTCTGCCAGTCATGCCCACTAATAGACATATGCGCATCATTCCGTCGAGTGGTGAGAAAGTTCCTGCTATTGGTCTGGGTTCCTGGTTGACTTTCGCCATCGATCTTGATGACGAGGATGAATTGAGTCGTCGTGTGGCAATCTTGCGAGAGTTTCTTAATCTGGGTGGCGGGGTACTGGATTCATCACCCATGTATGGTGTTGCAGAAGAAGTCATCGGTATCGCGCTTAAACGCATCGGTAAGAGAAATAATTTGTTTGCCGCGACAAAAGTATGGACCAAAGGCAATCGCCAGGGATTTCTGCAGATGGAAAATTCTCTTACCTTATGGGGTCTGCCAGCTTTTGATCTGATGCAGGTGCACAACCTGCTTGACTGGGAAACTCATTTGCCTAACCTGCATACGATGAAAGAAAATGGCGAAATTCGATATCTCGGCGTGACTACTTCTCACGGCCGCCGCCATGACACCTTAAGACAAATCATACGTAGTCAGTCACTGGACTTTGTGCAGTTCACTTACAATATACTGGACAGGGAAGCCGAACAATATCTGCTGCCGATGGCACAGGAAAAAGGCATCGCAGTGATCATCAATAGGCCATTTCAACGTGGTGGTCTATTTGACAAGTTTCAACGACATGCATTGCCTGTCTGGGCAAAGGAAATAGAATGTACAAGTTGGGCACAGTTCTTTTTGAAATTTATCATCTCGCATCCGGCAGTTACCTGTGCCATACCAGCAACTTCACAACTATCACATCTACGCGAAAACGTGGCGGCAGGTTATGGCCGTTTACCCGATCAGGCGATGCGAAATAAGATGCTTCGCTACGTGAGCGACCTCTAACTGATCGGCTCTTGTCAGAATGCGTGTTAGCGATGAATTATTGAGAAAGATAATCACAACAGGCTTATTATCTTTTTGATGGTTTTATCCTCAAGCTCAGTTATACCGATAACAACCAGTTGTTCTGGCAGCAACTGTAACGATCTAAGTAATGTTACTGTTTCACTCAAGCCGGCCTGATGGCTGGACAGCTTAGGCAACGTAGTTATTAGTTGCTCGGCATCCAGACAGATGAACGATGGCATTTTCGTAGCTGATTTTATTGCGTCAATAATAATGACGCAATCATAAGCTGCGATACTGCCAGCAAGGCCGAGACCTGGTCGGTCCAGATTAAACAGGCTCAAGCCTTTATTTTTTAACAATTGAATGGATTTATCCTGTAATAATCTGTCGATCATTCTCCAGCCGATGTCATCACCTTTAGCGGGTGAACCAATACCAATGATGGCAGCTCTGCTTAGAACGACATTAGCCAACATTGCTGTTGCTTCCTTATTCTCAGTATTGGCAAGACGAATCAATTTCAGATCAAGAAAATGTGTCGCACAGGAAATACATGGGTCGTAGTTACGGATCACTTTTTCTGCATGAAGTCTTAAATCGTCTTTCGAGTGATCGAGGCCAAAGTTGCTTAGTGAATCTTGTATGTCCTGTTCGATACGTGCCTGGTTCTGACTGGTCGGCGGCACGATAACGGCTTTTGTGACACGGCCTTGTTCATCCATGTCATAACGATGCCATAAAATACCGCGTGGCGCTTCGCTGCAACCGTAACCGGTACCGGCTTTGGTTTCAAATGTTAGACATGCCAGATCAGTTGTTTGGTAGCTCTCCAGGTGTTTTTCTGCTTCCAGTATTGCAAAATATATTTCGATCGCGCGAGCGATGATGCTGTGGAACATGTTTTGTGAGGGGAATTTCGTTTTCAATTCGCGCATCAGGTTTTTTACTTCAGCAGGTAACTGAGCTGAATTTAAATTAACCCTTGCTAGTGGGCCTACCAGGTACGGTTTTCCATCTAGCAGGGAATACAGAGCAGTACTATGTTCTATATGCTTTTCTTTAAAGTGATTTTCGAATTCACTGATAGCGATATCGAGTCCGTCATCACTGATCAACCGACCTTCATTCAATGCATATTCATCATCATGATGTAATGCTACCGATGTAAACGGCTGCTTTTCGTCGGGTAACTCCAGTGTGTCCAGCCATCGAATCAATTCGATAGCATCCTGTTTCGCATCCATGACACGTGCTAATAAAAGGTCCACCGATTTCTGCTCAGGCGCTTTACTAAATCCACCGATCTTCGCACCAACAGGATGCACCGAACGCGCTCCGAAAAGTGTGATCAGATCATTACCCAGTGCCTGCAGTTTTAAACCGCGTCGCACTTCGTCACCATATTGAGAAGACATTTCGAGGACGCTGTTATAACCAAGGTAATCAGGAGCTGCCAAAAGATGAATGTGCAGGCTGTGACTCTGTATCCATTCGCCGCAATAAAACAGTCGGCGCATCGAACGGATCCAGGGTGTTGTCGTGACTTCAAAAATAGATTCGATGGCGTGCACCGCGCTCATCTGATAGGCAACAGGGCAGATGCCACAGATGCGGGCGACGGTATCGGGAACATCATAATAATATCGACCTTCGAGGAATTTTTCGAAATAACGCGGTGGTTCGAAGATGCGTAATTTTAGCTCGGTAATCTGTCTGTTCTCTATCTTCAGTTCGAGCGCACCTTCACCTTCGACGCGAGCCAGTACCGGTACATTGATGTTGATGATTTCTGTGGCCATGATCAGGGTTTCCAGTGCTGACCTTCTTTGTGAAATTGTTCAGCAGCGCTATTGATAAATAAAAAGCGTTTTGCGACCTCATCGTCGAGCAGTCCTAATCCCTGTAAGCGGTTTGCCATCGCCTGGGTGTTGACATTTTCTGCCGGACCATAACAGGCGTAACAGTCTCTGCCGACACGCGGGCATAAGGCGCCACAGCCGGTGCGGGTAACCGGTCCCATGCAGGGTTCATTTTTAGCAACCATGACACAGACGTTCTGCTGGCGTTTGCATTCCATGCAAACTTTGTCATTCTCTTCTTTCGGTAAGACGCCAAATAGCAGGGCACGGATCGCGGTGAGTATCTGCTGCTGATTTATCGGACAACCCCATAATTCCAGATCAACCTTGACCTGGTCTTTGATCGCTGTGCTGTTATCAAGACTGTCGATCAGCGAAGGTCTGGCATAGATGTCTGCGATCCATTCGTTGGTGCTGGCCATATTACGCAGAGCCTGTATTCCACCCGAGGTCGCGCAGGCGCCAATGGTGATCAGGTAGGTACTGTTGTCGCGGATTTTTTGCAGGCGCTCACTGTCCTTAGACGTGGATATACTGCCTTCGACGATGGCGATATCCACTTTTGCTTCTTCATCGACCGGTCCGGCTTCGGCGAAATGTTTGATCTCGATTAACTGGTTCAATAGCAGCAGCGTTTCACCCAGATTTAACAAGGCCAGCTGGCAGCCATCACAGGAACTGAATTTATGTACTGCTACGGTCGTTTTACTCATCTCGCACCTCTAAAACCCCTTGTTAGCAAACAGCGTATGAACTTTGTCGTAGCTGAATACCGGACCGTCTTTACAGATAAATTGGCTGCCGTACTGGCAGTGGCCACAATGGCCTACAGCACATTGCATGTTTCTTTCCATCGACAGATATATTTGAGACGCAGGTACGCTGTGGTCCAGCATGTGATCACAGACGACCCGCATCATGCCTTCAGGACCGCACATCATGACGATGACATTATCCGAATTAAATTCGAGCTGATCAAATAACGTGGTGACTGGACCGATATGCCAAGGCCATATAGCTTCACCCACATCGGCAGCAAGCAGCACTTTAGTGTCTGCCAGTTCACGCCATTTATCGTAACGGGTTTTCCAGATGAAATCGGCAGTATGTTTAACGCCCTGTAAAATATTTAACCGGCCATATTCGTCACGTCGCTGTTCGATATAATTGATGACTGATACTACGGGAGCGCAACCCAGGCCACCGGTGACTATCACCACATCTTTTTGTTTTGATTCGAGCATCGGCCAGCCGCGGCCATAAGGGCCTCGTATACCGATGCGATCGCCGGGTTTAAGATTGGTCATGCCTTTTGTGACACGGCCGACGACGCGAATGGTGTGATCGATGATGTGACTGTCTTCAGGATCAGACACGATCGAGATAGCAATCTCTCCAACACCATACAGGTAAAGCATATTGAACTGTCCCGGTTCAAACTCATAACTATGCTGAACTTTTTCATCGCTGAATTTTAGTCGCAGGGTGAACAGGTTAGGCGCTTCCTGAATGCGCTCGAGTATGATGGCTTCATCCGGCAGATAAGGATTATGTATGGGCTTAGGCACGACGTCGCTCCACAAGCTGTGTTATGGATTCAGTAACATCGATACCGACTGGACACCAGGTAATACAGCGTCCACAACCGACGCAACCGGAACGTCCGTATTGATCATGCCAGCTAGAAAATTTATGCGTTAGCCACTGTCGGTAACGTTGACTGGTTTCACTGCGGATAGTGATGCCATGTATATAACTATGCCCCTGGCTAAAACATGAATCCCACTCACGGTAATGGCTGGATGTTTTGCCATCCAGTTCGGCAACATCGTTTTCACTATGACAAAAACAGGTGGGGCAAACGGCGGTACAATTACCGCAACTGAGACATCGTGAAGCGATGTTATGCCAGGCATCATTATCCAGCTCTTTCATCAGCTGTGAGCTGATATCGATAGCCGGTAGTTGTCTCTTTTGTTTAGCGGCATTAGCGGCTATCGATTCTGACTCAGCAAGCTGTTCTTTTGTACTATCCAGCAAGCTGAGATTTAGCAGAATATTTTCGCCCTGATCGGTTCCTGCACTGATTAAAAAACCATGCTGCAGTTCTGTGAGTACGATATCTGCACCGCTATCGATGCTGTCATCGACAAAGGGACCATCACCGGTTGAATGGCAAAAGCAGGAATCAGCCGGATGGCTACAGTTGACGGCAACGATTAAAAGATTCTTCCGCCGCGCCTGGTAATAGGGATCAACATATTGCTGTTGCAAAAAATGCTGATCCTGAATCTTCATGGCGGCAACATCACAGGCTCTGGCGCCGATAATCGCCAATGGTTTGAGCTCTGGCTCAGCGGTTTCAAATGAGATCTCGCCATCGGCTGATCGTTGACTTAACCAGAGTTTTTCGCGTGGCGAAAACAGCAATGGTTTGATCGCCTGCGGTCCATTGGCCCAGTCGAAATACTTTGCGGCAGCATCGGGTTTTAGCAAATAACTGCCCGGGGCCTGTTCATCACGGATGCCTCGCGGCAACTGTTCGATGGAAGTGATGCGGTCAAAAATAATGGCGCCATCACGTACCTGTGGTCCAATGCAAGTAAAACCCGTTCGCTGTAATGTGTCCAGCAGAAGCTGTAACTGGTCAGACTGAAAAAATTTATAGTCAGGTTTCATTTGATTGGCCTGTAAGACAATAGTCAAATAGTTCTTAACAGCTTAAACAATCATCAGTATACGCTCTGAAAAACAATCACATGAAAGTCATTTTCCAGATACTATCATTTTGCATCAAATACACTTTTAAAGTCGCTAAATCAGCCCCCAAATTATTGATTTATATCAATGCATATTGATATAACTTATGCCTAAGTTATGTTGTAAGGCGGTTGAATAAATGCAAAAAAATAGGAGGTTGAAATGGCTAAATCAAAAGATATCAAGAAATCTGACAAGGGCGAAATCGCTCATGTATTGACTCCATTTGAAGAAATGGAGAAAAGATTTTCTTCAATGTTTCATCGTGGTGGACTCTTTCCTTTACTCGAAAGACCGCATCTTTGGGATAACTGGTCTATGTTCGAAGGCAAGATGCCATCAGTCGACATGATTGATAAAAAAGATAAAATTATTATCAAGGCTGAGCTGCCAGGTGTCGATAAAAAGGACGTTGATGTTACCGTTACTGATCACACGGTAACGATAAAAGGCACCACCAGTACCGATGAGGAAGAAGAAAAAGGTAATTATTACCGACGTGAAATTAGCTCTGGCAGTTTTGAACGAGTATTGGCGATTCCCGGTAATGTTGACACGGAAAATGTCAAAGCAAAATTCCGTAACGGCGTACTTAAATTAACTCTGCCTAAAACGGATAAGGAGTCAAAAAATACTAAAGTTACCGTGGGATAGGTTGACTGTGATAGTTGAATACTAGTGTATCAGTTAAGTACATGACGTGTAGGTTTGTCATTGCCAGTAACGAAACACTCTGATGTGCATATTTATCTACTGACAGCATTAAAAAAGATTAACGCAGGTCGCTGGCAATGAAATTTACTAAACGCCCGTGTCGTCACACTCTAATTTATATCGTAGGTATAACGTATGATTACACAGTTAATCTGTATGTTTAATATCATTATAATAGCCGAGGCAGCAATACATGGACTTTAAAGACTATTACGACATCATGGGTGTGAAGCGAGATGCTAGCCAGGATGAGATCAAACGCGCCTATAGAAAACTCGCACGTAAGTACCATCCTGATGTCAGCAAAGCATCCGATGCTGAAGTTCGTTTCAAAGAAGTTGGTGAGGCCTACGAGGTACTC
The DNA here is from genome assembly GCA_041570895.1 of Gammaproteobacteria bacterium. Classification (GTDB taxonomy): domain Bacteria; phylum Pseudomonadota; class Gammaproteobacteria; order SZUA-229; family SZUA-229. Next base: position 7,758 of record JBFFVI010000017.1, on the reverse strand, counting down.
AAAGATCCAGAAAAGCGGGCCGCTTACGATCAGCTGGGCGCAAATTACAAATCCGGCCAGGACTTCAACCCGCCACCGGACTGGGATGCCGGTTTTGAATTTAGTGGTGGCGGTTTTACCGATGGCGACGCTTCAGCCTACAGTGACTTCTTTGAATCATTATTTGGTGGTGCTGGTTTTGGCAGAGCACATGCCGGCCATAGACAGCGCGCTTATCAAGCACATGGAGAAGATCATCATGCAAAGGTGCTTATCGATCTTGAAGACGCTTATAAGGGTGCCAGCCGCAGTATCTCGCTGCAGTCCCCCGAACTCGATCATAGTGGCCACGTAGTCACCCGCCAGCGTACCCTAAACGTCAAAATCCCTAAAGGCGTTAAACAGGGGCAGCGCATCCGCCTCGCCGGCCAGGGTTCAGCGGGTATGGGTGGCGGTCAGGCAGGTGATCTGTACCTGGAGATCGAATTTAATCCTCATCAGATCTATCGAGTTGAAGGCCATGATGTTTATCTTGATCTGCCGGTCACTCCCTGGGAGGCGGCATTAGGTGCGACTGTTAAGGTGCCAACCCCTGATGGCAAAATCGATCTGAAAATACCGGCATCGACTGCCAGTGGACGCAAGATGCGGTTGAAGGGACGCGGTATCCCCGGTAATCCGGCAGGTGATCTTTATGTGGTACCTCAGATAACGCTGCCAATAGCCGATTCTGAAGCCGACAAGGAACTGTATCGCAAAATGCAGCAGCAGATGGCGTATAACCCACGCAGCAAACTGGGAGTGTAATCATGATGGCAAAAAACATACAAGAAAAAACACTGAGCGGCATCGTAATCGATGAGCATACAGAACTGACGCTGAATGATCTCAGCCGTGCCTGTTCGACTTCTGCCGAGTGGATCATCGAACTGGTGGAGCAGGGCGCACTAGAACCCATCAGTTATCGGCAGACACAATGGCGCTTCACTGGGACCAGTCTGCAAAAAGCGCGCACCGCCATGCATCTGCAACGTGATCTTGGCATTAACCTTGCCGGTATCGCACTGGTGATGGATCTGCTTGATGAAGTCGAACAACTTCGCGCACGAGTACATCGCCTGGATCCTAATGATAACTTTTAATAAACCGGCTTATTAGAGCAAAAGTCACTAACAGGAACGGTTCTTACAATAACTCAGAGAAGTCTCATGAATACGCAGATAATCATTAATGGTAAGCAGGTGACCAATCCATTTGCGCGCTTCATCGTGATACTAGGTGCAATCATAATTGCAGCACTGGTCGCCGCATTTGTTATCTTTATCCTGCTGCCACTCATCGGAGTTGCGGTTACATTATCAGTTGGCTTTATCGTGATATTTGTTATTGCTACAATGGCGAGTGTTGTTGCGCTGATACTGGTTACGATCATTACCAGCTGGTTATTCGGCTCGGCAGAATTTCGTATCGAAAGGATTCACCGGCGAAGATAACGTCAGAAATATCTCATCGAGCGATGCTTACTGTATTAGCTCATACTTTCATCAGACAGTTGAAAATAACAGTAATAAATAATTAATCCAGATGCTGAGCATCAGTCTTCGCTTCATGGCCTCTACTCGATAACGCTGGCCACTTTTGACAACCGATCTAAAGCAACAAGGTCAATGTCATTTTAATAACGGATTGTGACCATAATCTGACATCTTTGCTAATTCTCAGGGCTACACACTCAAATAAGGAACCGCAAAACTAACGAGTATGAACGATAAATATCACATATATATGCCTGTATAACTTGTAAACAGAACTTTATCGAAGGTCGGTTAGTTATTGCATTTAATTTGTAAGGGCAAAGGTTATTTTTGGCACATGATTTGCTTATTTTAAAGCGTGAAACAATTTTTGTAGATTAGAGAATAGTAATGAAGATAAAAACAATCAGTCATCAGGAAAGCATTGTTATGGAGTTAGCTGTCTGGACACTAATCATCGTTGCTATGTTTTTATCTTATGTGGCTTTCTTCTGATTTAACCGACCTATGTGCTCTATGGAACCATAACGACGATGATCCATTTACTCAAAAGTGCAAAGCAGATAATAAATGCGTTGCTTGCTCAATACGAACAGTTTCGTATTAACGCTGAGAATGAATATCAGGCGATGAGTTGTGGTGCTTTTAATCCACGGTTTTTAGCCAAGATTAAAAAAACCAGGGTCAACAATAAGATGAATAATGAAAAGCAGCCATAGCAGATAATTTGAACATCAGACTAAGCTCAGGCGCCAGTTGCAGACTCAGAAACTGGCGAACTCTGGAAGCATAGTGTGTGAATAATTTTTCGATCTCCAGACTTATAGATATATAAAAAATGATATGAATAATGTTATAAAAAATCCTATGAAATTAATTGTCGTACTGGCCAGTATCGTTTTATTTGTTGTTGCTGCGATCACCTCTTATAATTATTTATATCACACGTTACCTCCCGAACAGGTGGCGATCGCTATAAGCTATTCACCTGATACTTCATGCAGGGTAGACAGTCCCGTATACATGTTGATCAAAAATGATAGTTACCGAGAAATTATCAGTACTTCATTTAGCCTGTCTGTAAAAAAACAAATCAACAGTAATAATTATATCCAGTTGTTAGAGAAAAACTATATCACTGACAAGATTATCAAGGCGGGCGAATCGTATGGTGGTTGTTGGCCTTATCCAAAACTAAATACTGATCATTATGTCCCTGAAAAACTGATGTATGAAATCAATACTAAGCAAGTGGCATTTAGAGATTGATTTCTAATTAAATATCAGAGTGGTAGTCAGGCTGTTCAGCCATTCGGTTTTACCATATCTGTCATTATCGCGTGGTGAATATCTTTCATCTAAGTGTTGTTGTGTCATCGTTTTCTCCATATTTTAGCGGCCAATCTGCTATCCTCAATGATTAAATAATAATGAAAGAGGATGAAACATGGGTGTTGATGAATTATTGGCTGTGATTTTTAACTTTTGGACAGGTTTAGCAGTATTAATTATTATCCTGGTCAAGTCGTCGGTCAAGTTCGTACCGCAGAATCGAGCGTTTGTGGTCGAGCGGTTTGGCAAGTACAACAAGACAATGGTCGCTGGCCTGAACCTGCTTTTTCCTTTCATCGACAAAGTGGCATATGACCAGTCATTAAAAGAACATGCTTTTGATGTGCCCAGTCAGGCCGCGATCACCAAAGATAATATTTCACTGGTCGTGGATGGCGTGCTGTATCTGAAATTACTCGATGCGTACAAGGCATCTTACGGTGTCGACCACTACGTATATGCTGTCAGCCAGCTGGCACAGACTACCATGCGTAGCGAGATCGGTAAGATCGATCTGGATAAAACTTTCGAAGAGCGCGAAAGCCTGAATACCAATATTGTCAACGCCATCAACCTGGCTTCAGAACCCTGGGGCGTGCAGGTGATGCGTTATGAGATCAAAGACATCGAGCCGCCGCGTACTATTCTGGATGCGATGGAACGTCAGATGAAAGCCGAGCGTGAAAAGCGTGCCACTATTCTGGAATCCGAGGGTAATCGCCAGTCGGCGATCAATGTCGCAGAAGGCGCTAAACAGGCGCAGGTGCTGGCGGCTGAAGCTGATAAGGCCGAACAGATATTGCGTGCCGAAGGCGAGGCGCAGGCGATCATCGCGGTGGCTGATGCCCAGGCAAAAGCACTGGATACCGTTGGTCAGGTAGCGAATACGACAGAAGGCCAAAAAGCGATTCAGCTGGATCTTGCGGATAAAGCAATCGAAGCAAAACGTGCCATCGCCAAAGATTCTACCGTTGTATTATTACCAGAGAGCAACAGCAATGCGGCCAATGTGGTAGCTGAAGCGATGACCATCATTAATACCTTAAATAAAGACGCAACCATTAGCCAATAACAGGAGTTTGAAATGATCGCTGATTATATTGTCAGTCACCAGGCGGAGTTCTGGCTGGTGTTTGGTTTTACCATGCTGGTTATCGAAGTGGTTACCGGTTTTACTACCGGTGTTTTTTTATTTGGTGGACTTGGCGCACTGACTACCGGGCTACTTATGAGTTTTGGCGTCTTACCAGAAACATGGATCGCGGGCGTTTCCTCTACCGGCATCAGCTCGGGGATTATTACTGCGCTGCTGTGGAAACCATTAAAAAAATTACAGGGCGATCGTCCAGTAGAAAAAGATAATAGTAGTGATCTGATCGGCCACGAGTTCGTTGTCGATACCGATATCACACCGAACAAACCGGGTTCTACACATTATTCGGGCATCAGCTGGAAAGTAGAGATCGATAAAGATGCGGGTATAGATACTATTGAAGCCGGGCAGAGGGTGAAGGTCAGTTCGGTCGAAGTGGGTGTATTCAAGGTAAGCTTGTCAGTATAAAGCTATACGAGTAAAAGCGCGTAGTAGCGTGTAGGTGGTCAATATGCAATATCGAAAACTTGGTGATAGCGATCTTGATATCAGTGTTATCTGCCTGGGCACCATGACCTGGGGACAGCAGAACACGTCTGAGCAGGCGTTTGAACAGATGGATTATGCCCTTACACAGGGTGTGAACTTTTTCGATACTGCCGAACTTTACGCGATACCGCCTAAGGCAGAGACTTACGGCCACACCGAGCAGATTATCGGCGAATGGCTAAAGGCACGCGGTAAACGTGATCAGATCGTGCTGGCCAGTAAGATTGCTGGGCCCGGAGAGGACTGGATACCGCACATCCGCGGTGGTAAAACGCGTTTTGATAAAGTTGACATCCCACTGGCGCTGGATGCCAGCCTGAAACGTCTGCAGACGGATTATCTAGACCTGTATCAGTTACACTGGCCGCAACGTGAAACTAACTTCTTTGGCAAACTGGGATTTGAGTCTGCAGCAGACGAACACATCACGCCGATACTGGAAACACTGGAAGCACTGGCAGAACAGGTGAAAGCGGGTAAGATTCGTCATATCGGCCTGTCGAATGAAACGCCCTGGGGAGTGATGCAGTTTCTGCATTACGCAGAGCAGGCAGGGTTGCCACGAATCGTCAGTGTGCAGAACCCGTATTGCCTGCTGAACCGTACCTATGAGGTTGGTCTGGCAGAGGTCTCCTGGCGAGAGCATGCCGGACTACTGGCGTATTCGCCGCTTGGTTTTGGTGTGCTCTCGGGAAAATACCTGAACGGTGCACAACCGCAGGGAGCTCGCATATCATTGTTCCCGGATTATACCCGTTACAGTAGCCCTGCAGCAGTGGCGGCTACAGAAGGCTATGTAACACTGGCGAATAAGCATGGCCTGGATCCGGCTCAGATGGCGCTGGCTTATGTTAATAGTCGGCCGTTTTTAAGCAGCACGATTATAGGCGCCACCACCATGGCTCAGTTACGCAGCAATGTAGCCAGTATCGATCTGCATCTGTCCGATGAGGTCCTGTCTGCGATCGAAGACATACATCAGGTACATGCTAATCCGAGCCCCTAGTCAAACAAGGTAAATATTAACTGAGTGCAAAAGTTTTATTTTGCCTTTGTCAGCGGATGCGTATAATCAGGCCCCATTTAACCAACACACCTAATACCGAAGAGATGGTCATGTTTTATCCGATCCGAATTTTTTTAATAGCGGCAGCCTGCATATTATCTCTCAGTGCCTGCGTTAGTATACCGACTGACTTTGAAGAACCTTCGATATCGGTTAGCTCATTCACGCCTAAACGCTCTGCGAATTTCACGCCACAATTTGAGATTGTTCTGCATGTCACTAATCCGAACCGCGAGCCATTAGCACTCGAAGGCATGTCCTATACCATTCATCTCGATGGTAACAAGGTTATGTCAGGTGTCTCTAATGATCTGCCAACGATCGAACCTTATGGTGAAGCGGATGTGGTACTTAACGCGACCGCTGATCTACTTGGCGGTTTTCAGTTATTAACCGGGCTGATGGCAGAGAACAAACAACAGATCGAATATGAATTCAATGCCAAACTGGATGTGGGTGTTTTTATGCCGCGCATCGAGGTCAGAAAACAAGGCGTGTTTTACGATAAAGACGACGGTGCGATCAGGTTTTAGCCGGCTAAAGACAGGTAATTGAACCGCATGGTCTATCCGTTCGATCCCACGCTGATGACGCGATAGCGGCAACGATCTCATTACTTCTGAGTTTGAATACCATCGACATCACTGGCGCAATTGCCCCCAGACCAGTGACTACCTGTTTGCGACTGATGCCAAGCCTTTTTGCCATGGTATCGATATCGATCGCTGATAATAATTGTGAAGGATCATCCGATGACAGGATGACGATGCTCTTTTCCAAACGAGTATTTTTAATGGTAGACAAAATATCAGACGATGTTTCTATCAACATCTGCCTGGCTACATCACCGACTATGCCCACAGCTTTCAGGCGCATGATGAAAGCACTAAGGTTAATATCACTATCAGCCTAAAAATGAAAAGATAAACTGCACGTCATTCAGGTTATGTCGATGTCGAGAGCAAGATAGCCGAAGGTTCGACTTTTTGTCTGAAAATACCGAGAGTAGAAACAACAGACGATGTAAACCCTGCTTAGTTATCACCATGTCCATGTTGTTGTTAACAGACATCACACAGGTTATATTGAAAACATCCTGTAATGTTTGACACTTCAAACGAACTGGTTAGACTTGAGGTGTGCAATAAAATCAGTTTGATGCTTTTTACCATATCAACCCATGTGTAAAAGGTCAGCGTAAAAAGGCGATGAATGGATATATAACCGGTTATAACTAATCCATCTATGCGCTTTAACATAGACAATTTATTGAGGATTTAAAAATGTCAAATGAAGGCTACCACGAACCAATCAATGAGATCTCTGATGAAACCAGAGACATGCACAGGGCTATCACGTCACTGATGGAAGAGCTGGAAGCAGTCGACTGGTATAACCAGCGAGTTGATGCATGTAAAAATGAAGAATTAAAAGCCATACTTGCACACAATAGAGATGAGGAAAAAGAACATGCTGCAATGGTCCTTGAATGGATAAGAAGACAGGACCCGAGCTTTGACAAAGAGCTAAAAGATTACCTGTTTACAGATAAACCTATTGCACACAAATGACCATAACAAGACGCTGGTAAGCGAAAGTGAAGCAGGTATGTAAAATCGCAGAAAAAATAATCACTCCATGCGCTTTTAACCAGAGCAAGAATATAATGTTATCTGAGCTACTCTATCAATCTTTAACCATGCAGGGATGGTCGCATGTCTGAGGTAAGTGATCACTCATTAGCCGATACAGGTGAAAAGCGTATCGAATGGGCACTCAAGGAAATGCCGGTGATGCGCAGTCTCATGCATCGCTATATCGAATCGCGTCCGCTGCAAGGTGTGCGTATCGGTGGTTGCCTGCATATCACCACTGAAACGGCTAATCTGGCACGCACACTTAAAATTGCCGGTGCCGATGTCGTCTTGTGTGCCAGCAATCCACTCTCCACCCAGGATGATGTTGCCGCTGCATTAGTGGATAAATACCAGATTCCGGTGTTTGCAAAACGCGGTGAATCCACCGAAATATACTATCAACACATCCAGGCGGTACTTGACCATCAACCGCATATCACCATGGATGATGGCGCCGACCTGGTCAGTGAGCTACATAAAACCCGTACCGAATTGTTACCAGACATGCTGGGCGGAACCGAAGAGACCACCACCGGCGTGATTCGTTTGCGCGCCATGGCCAAAGAT
>JBFFVI010000016.1:0-15413 GCA_041570895.1 Gammaproteobacteria bacterium | reverse complement strand
TCCAAAGACCCATCTACTGGTCGGCGAAAATCGTGGTAAACAATTTGGTCTGAACGATAAAATACGTATCCGTGTCGCCAGGGTTGATATGGATGATCGTAAGATCGATTTTGAATTATTATCGGATGACTAAACAGTTCTGGCTCTAATATTGGGGCAGGAAGCGAGACGATATTAGTTCACCACAGAGGCGCGGAGACGCAGAGTAAAGCTTTTATTGTTTGTTGCGCCACAGGCGCGCTATAAACAATTTAAAACTCTGCATCTCCGCGTCTCTGCGGTGATAATTTTTATTGGTAACCTATAAATAATAATGGCAAATAAATCTCACGAATTGATCTATGGAATTCATGCAGTTGAAGCGGCACTGAGAAATCAGCAGGAAAATGTGTTACAGGTTTTTGTTCAGCAGGGACGTAATGATAACCGTATAAAAAAACTTTTAAATATCGCAGAAAATTCCGGTATCAATGTTCAGGCGATCAGTAATGAAAAGTTAAAAGAGAAGTGTCCTAAAGCAAGACATCAGGGTGTGGTTGCTGAAATCCGTCTCAGTAAGAGTCGCGCAGTATCGCTGGATGATATATTAGACAAACAACCACTATTGCTGCTGGTACTCGATGAAGTGCAGGATCCGCATAATATTGGTGCCTGCCTGCGTACCGCGGATGCGATCGGCGCTGATGCCGTTATCGTCTCTAAGAATAGAAGTCCAGCTCTAACACCGGTGATCAGAAATGTAGCCAGTGGTGCCGCAGAGACGGTACCTTATATCATGGTTTCTAATCTTGCCCGTGCACTGGAGAAAATAAAAGAAAATAATGTATGGGTCATAGGTACCAGTGGAGACTGTAGACAGACGATATATGACGCAAGTAAAAACCTGAAGCCTGATCAAAGTCTGGCACTGGTCATGGGGTCTGAAGGCAAAGGCATGCGGCGACTAACACGAGAAGCCTGTGATGAACTGGTATCGATTCCAATGCAGGGTAGTGTCGAGAGTCTGAATATTTCTGTCGCTACCGCTGTCTGTCTATATGAGATACGTCGTCAGCAGACGGCAAATTTTTCTGCAGGTAAATAGCCGGTATGAGCGCCGTCTCTGAACTGCAGGTTATCATCCCGGGCGCCTGTGGACCGCTTGCAGAAGTCGAGTCAATAAAAAATAATCCTGTCCTGCAGCGCTGGATAAAAACCCTGTCAAGAACACGGGCCGTAGCGTCTGCTGAAAGTTTACATGACGTCATTAAATCGGTGTTTGGGCTATCAGCTGAAGGTGATCTGCCTACAGCCGCCTTGACCATGTCTGCTGATCGAATGTTTGATAGAACATTAAATTACTTACACGCTGATCCGGTACATCTTCGTGCGGACCTTGATCACGCGGTATTAACATCGAGTGCTGATCTGGCGATCGAAGCAGATGAGGCTGAGCAACTATGCGATGCACTCAATCAGCATTTTAACCAGGATGGTCTGAGTTTCTATAAGAGGAATAACGAGCAGTGGATCCTGTCGACTGAAAACAGTATCGAAATGAGTACCACGCCGTTAGTGGATGCTATCGGCCGCAATGTTAATTTCATCTTACCGAAAGGAGAGGCATCAGGCCGCTGGAAGCAGATACTTACCGAGGCGCAGATGTTGATGCATGCACATGAGGTCAACATGAACAGAGAGAATGCTGGACGGCAGAGTATCAATAGCCTCTGGTTTCATGGCTCGGGGAAATTGCCGGGGATAACGGATAGTAAGATTACCAGCGTATGCAGTGATCAGGATCTGATGAAAGGCCTGGCAGGACAGATAGAGTGTGATTATTTCGCCTTGCCGGATTCAGCGGATGAATACCTGGAAAGGCTGTTTACTGATGAAGCGTCAGGCGTCGAGGTCCTGCATATCTCGCAGCTCGAACATCTGATCAATTATACCGATGTTAATATCTGGCTGGATAGCCTGACCGAGGTGTTGGAGAACTGGCTGTACCCTTTGGTGAAGTCGGCTAGGAATAACAGGATAAAACTTAGCCTTTATCCCTGTAATGGTCGAGGCTATCAATTTTCAAAATATGATGATCTCAAACTCTGGCGTCAGAGTTCATTAACTGACCATGTCAAACCTTACTAATCAATGTCTAATAATAAAAACAGTAATCATACAACGATGGCTTCATCAATAGTGCGTAGAAATTCGACAATAAGTGAGGAGTTGCAAAATAGTGACCTGCACCCACTGTTAAAAAAAGTTTATGCCAACAGAGGTGTTACAAAGTTAAAACAGATTAAATATAGCTTAAATGATCTTCTCGATTATTCTCTGTTAAAAGATATCGATGTTGCTTCACAAATCATTGCCGATGCGATCATCCAGCAGAAAAGAATCCTGATCATTGGTGATTTTGATGCTGATGGCGCTACCTCGTGCGCAGTGATGATTCGCTCCCTAAAAGCTTTTGGTTTGCTCGATGTTGACTACCTTGTGCCGAACAGATTTGATTTTGGTTATGGTCTAAGCCCACAGATCGTCGATGTGGCAGCAAAGTTTACTTCGGCAGCAGGCGCATCACCTGATCTGATCGTTACCGTTGATAATGGGATCTCGAGCATCGAAGGTGTCAGGCGTGCTAATGACCTCGGTATTCAGGTCGTAGTTACCGATCATCATCTTGCCGGTGATGAACTGCCCGAAGCTGCAGCTATCGTGAATCCTAATCAGCCAGGCTGTGAATTTCCGACCAAGTCTATCGCCGGCGTTGGCGTGGCATTTTATGTCATGCTTGCAGTACGTGCCGTGTTACGGGAAAAAAACTGGTTTACTGAAAAAACAGCCGAACCGAATATGGCAGCTTATCTCGATCTTGTGGCCCTCGGGACTGTCGCTGACGTAGTGCCTCTGGATGATAATAATCGTATTTTGATCGAGTATGGACTGCAGCGTATAAGATCAAATAAAGGCTGTGCCGGCATCAATGCACTGCTGACGATTGCTGGTAAATCGATCGAGTCTTGTTCATCACAGGACTTCGGTTTCATCATCGGGCCACGTTTAAATGCAGCGGGGCGTTTGGATGACATGTCTGTCGGTATCGAATGTCTGTTGAGTGATGAATACGAGAAGGCGTTAAATTATGCGACGGTGCTCAATCAGATGAATATGCAACGTCGTCAGATCGAAGGCGAGATGCTCGAGCAGGCGCTTGCACTTCTTGAGCAGCAGGTAAAACTTCTCGATGGTAGTGACGACATTCCTGATGCCCTGGCCCTGTATGATGAACAATGGCATCAGGGAGTCGTCGGTTTGCTGGCCTCGAGAATAAAAGAAAAATACCATCGGCCGGTAATCGCATTTGCCGATGCAGGTAATGGCGAGATCAAGGGTTCGGGCCGCTCTATACCGGGATTACACATACGTGATGTGCTGGATGCGGTATCAAAACAAAATGCTGAACTGATAGAAAAATTTGGCGGCCACGCGATGGCAGCAGGTTTGACGATAAAACAGGATAAATTTGAACACTTCAAAAAGGCTTTTAGTAAACAGGTGAGTTCAGTTTTACGTCCAGAAGATCTGAATAATAGCAGTGAAACAGATGGTCCTATAGATGCAGAATATTTAACCATGGAAACATCTGAACAGCTTAAATATGCCAGTCCCTGGGGGCAGTTATTCCCGGATCCGGTGTTCGATGATGCTTTCAAAATTGCCAATTGGCGGATCGTCGGCGAAAAGCATTTGAAACTGGATCTTGTCAAGCAGGATTCCGGAGAGTGTTTCGCTGCCATCGCCTTTAATAAAACCGATGCCGATCTGCCGGCAGGGGATGATACTATCCGTATCGTTTATCGGCTTGATGTCAATGAGTTTAGAGGTAATCGTAGTTTGCAGCTAATCGTTCAGCACATCGAAGCAGTCGGATAGAAGTTAACAGAGGTAATTTAATGTACGCTTTATTACGAAAGATTTTGTTTTTATTTGATGCCGAAGCTGCCCATGTTTATTCGCTGAATATGCTGAGTCTTGTTGAAAAATTTGGTCTGTTGAGGTGGTTCGTCAAGAGACGCATGGAAGCACCAGTAACTGTTATGGGGATAAAATTTCCTAATGCTGTCGGTCTTGCTGCTGGTCTGGATAAAGATGCTAAGCATATCGAAGCATTGCAGCGATGTGGTTTTGGTTTTATAGAAGTGGGAACCGTTACTCCACTGGCGCAACCGGGTAATGATAAACCAAGACTTTTTCGCTTAGCTGAAGACAATGCCATCATCAATAGAATGGGGTTTAATAACGCTGGTGTCGAAGCTTTGGTGAATAATGTGAAACAGAGTAAAGTGTCCTGCGTACTCGGTATCAATATTGGTAAGAACAAAGTTACGCCATTAGAAAAAGCGGCAGATGATTATCTTTTCTGTATGCAGCATGTTTATGCTCATGCTGATTACATAACGATCAATATATCTTCACCCAACACACCAGGTTTGAGAGAGTTGCAGCACGGTGATGGTCTGACCAGGCTACTAACAGAGCTTAAGAATAAGCAGGCTGAACTTGAAAAACAGTATCATCGTTATGTGCCGCTGGCAGTAAAAATCGCTCCTGATCTTGAAGCGGGTGAAATAATCGATATCGCAGAAAGATTGATCTCGGCAAATATCGATGCTGTGATAGCTACCAATACGACAAATAGTCGGCCATCATCTTTATCCTGTAAAAAACTTGCGCAAGAGCAAGGCGGCCTCAGTGGGCAACCGGTCTTCGAGTTATCAACCAGAGTTCTCAAGCAACTTGTAGCGGCATTAGATGGAAAGATACCAGTGATCGCTGCGGGTGGCATCGTATCTGCTGAAGATGCATTAGAAAAAATCAGATCAGGCGCTAGTCTGGTGCAGATCTACACTGGCTTTATATATGCTGGTCCTAAATTGATTCATGATTGTGTAAAGGCATTAAATAAGAATTAAATAACGGAATTTAACGGTTAAAGACAGTATATTTACTTAATATCGAAAATTTTCTGCTATATTTTAATAAAAGTAATGCTTTGATTTAATCAACAAAAACATAAGCTTACCTAATCGTTCCGGGTTTTTATCCTTGGCGAGGTGTTATGGTTTATGAATTGTAATATTTCGTTAACCTGACACTGTATGGGGTATGGCCATGAGTGAGCGTCTGTATTTGTTTTTTGTCGGTGTATATATATTGATCGCACTCTATTTCGAGGTGGATGTGATGATATATCTCTTATGTTTATTGCTGCTTCTAGAAGCGATAACCGATCTGCGTTTAACCACATTAACGCAAAAGCTTAGGAAGGTGACAGTTCCGGTCGGCCTGGTCACTTTTCAAACACATCAACGTTTTGAATTCGACGGGCTTAGAGCATGGCGCATATCCGTTGCTTTAATGTTAGGCGGCTCATTTTTCCTATTGAATGAATATGATATTCAAGTTGTCTGGTTTTTTCCCTGGTTCATGGGTTTTGCAATAATGGGTGCGGGCGCAAGTAGTGTTTGTCCGGTACTTTTATTCATAAGGTGGTTAGGATTTAAGTAGAAATCCATGCAGGGTAAAGAGCAACAATTCGAAGTAAAGCTCCCAGCCAGGATTACCGGTCTGGTTTTTTGGGGATTAGTTTTTATCTGTTTGCTTGCAACGGTTATTTTCTTGCGTGATGCCGAACCTGATCTGGTGGCTGAAAACCAGGAAGAGATGTTAATTATCTCTTATGAGATCGAAGAGATCATCGAACAGTATTCCGATGCGCCAGTGTTAGAGAAAGCTGCTGATAAGATCATTGATAGCATCAATGCGCGTGTGAATAAAAGTGGTTTTCATGCGATACGATTGTATGAAGGTGAGCAGTCTTTATCTGTTGGCGTTGCCGACCAGGATGATGATCTATATGAATATACCTTGCATTATTATCCACATGACTCAGATGAATTGCATTCCATAGACGTGGAAGTATACTGTGCTGGATCGAAAGTGACTATCGCAAATCTTCGAAAAAATTACCTGTTATCTATAGGTATTAGTGTTTTTATCTTTGGCTTGCTTCTGCAGCGTATATTGCAAAGGATGTTATCCTCGCCCTTCCAGAAAATGGTGGCAACAGCGGAGTGTTTTTCTAAGGGTAAAGAAAACGTTCGTTTTGATGAAGAACGTAATGATGAATTTGGATATCTGGGAAAATTCATCAATGATGCGATAGATACGATTTTAAAACATAAAAATGATCTTATGATGGCGCTCGAGCGGGCATCAGCATCTGAGATCGCATTAAGTATCGAAAAAGAGCATGCAGAAGTCACTCTATCATCGATTACGGATACGGTGGTTACCGTTGATGTTAATGAACGTATTGTTTATATCAATCCTGCAGGTGAAAAGCTGCTGGGACGTAACAGCGAAGAATATTATGGAAAACCTTTTAAAAGTGTATTTAATATTATCGATGAAAGTTCAGGCCCCACGCTAGACGACCCATTACACGAATGTTTTACCTCGGAAGCGATTATTAATCTATCGCAGCATTCATCTCTGATAGTGCATGATAACGTACTGGTTTCGATCGAAGCATCGATAGCACCGATGAGATCAGCAGACGGTGATCTGATGGGGGCCGTGATCGTCATCCAGGATGTAAGCCATACGCGACTATTAACCAAGCAACTTTCTTATCATGCCAGCCACGATCTATTGACCGGTTTGTATAATCGCCGAAAATTTGAGGAATACCTCAGCGAAGTTCTTGCCGATGTTGGTGAAGATGACAGGCAACATACATTGCTCTATCTTGATCTGGATAACTTTAAGATCGTTAATGATAGCTGTGGACATGTTGCTGGCGATGAGTTGCTGAAGCAGCTTCCTGCCTTGTTTCATGATGTACTGCGAAGTGGAGATGTTGTTGCCCGACTTGGTGGTGATGAATTTGGTGTTATTCTTGAAAACTGTAGTTTGAGTAAAGCAGAAAAAATTGCAGATAAGATTCGTCAAACGATTAAAGAATATCGATTCATCTGGGATGACAAAACATTCGATATCGGTGTCAGCATCGGTGTGATTGGCATCGATGCAGATAACTCTGATATTTCTCAGATATTGAGTGCGGCAGATATGGCCTGTTACGCTGCAAAAGACTCTGGTCGTAACCGTGTACATGTTTATGAGTCTTCAGATAAAGCGATGGCTGAACGTTATGGTCAGATGCACTGGACAGCAAAGATTTCAAAAGCACTTGAAGAAAATCGGTTCAGACTTTATCAGCAGCCTATCGTTGGTGTTATAGATAATAATAGAGATCATCTCGAGATCTTGCTTCGCATGATAGATGAAGATCAAAACATAATCTCTCCCGGCGCTTTTATGCCGGCAGCCGAACGTTATGGATTGATGCCTGCCATAGATCGCTGGGTAATACATGAAACCTTCAAATATATGGACGAGTGTTGCTCCTCAGATCCCGCTAGCGGCAGTGGTCGTGTGTTTGCTATTAACCTGTCGGGTGATTCTATTAATGATAATACGCTGCTCGATTTTATTCTTGAGGAAAAAAACAAAACGAATATTTCGTTAATAAACGTTTGTTTTGAAATCACAGAAACAGTCGCGATAAGCAATCTAAGCAAGGCTACTTTATTTATTAATGAATTGAAGACCTATGGTTGCAAGTTTGCATTAGATGATTTTGGCAGCGGCTTAAGTTCGTTCGCTTACCTTAAAACGTTACCGGTAAATTTTCTGAAAATAGACGGCGCATTTGTTAAAGACATCTGTAATGATGCGATCGACAGAGCAATGGTCGAATCAATTCAGCAGGTCGGTAAAGTCATGCAACTGGAAACGATAGCCGAGCACGTAGAAGATGAAGCGACATTACTACTGTTGAAAGAAATCGGTGTGGATTTTGCGCAGGGATATCATCTCGGACGTCCAGTAGCCGTTTTGCATAACTAATTCTTTACTAAGGGGTGTCCGAGACT
The DNA here is from genome assembly GCA_041570895.1 of Gammaproteobacteria bacterium. Classification (GTDB taxonomy): domain Bacteria; phylum Pseudomonadota; class Gammaproteobacteria; order SZUA-229; family SZUA-229. The sequence continues at coordinate 7,428 of JBFFVI010000016.1, read as the reverse complement.
ACATGTATATGCGACGTGTCTGCATGTCAGGCGTGCTGTAATCCCAGACTTCATTGAAGAATTCGACCAGTTTTCCGGCGCGCTGTGGCGACATGAAATTGACGTTGCCTTTATAATTGTAATCGATCGCTGAGACTCGATACAGCAAGCCAAGTTTATCAACGACCATGAAGGAGCATCGTTCATTCCGGTGCTCATCTGATGGATTATGAATAAATACTGAGCTTGTTAAATTCTGTGCCAGTCTTATAAGGCAATGTCCATTCTGTGCGGCTTTCCTGGAATCCTGTACGAGTATACGTATACGCGTATTGGGGTGCCTTTTGGCTAAATTTAATATCGATTGTTCGAAGTCATTATCGTTGTATATTTCAGCATCTAGATCCTGAGTAAAAATATCTATGCTGTAATGGGCCTGTTTCACTAGAGCAATCGCTGCATTTTTATTATCTTCGGCGGTCTTTACCTGAACTTCAGCATCTGTTTCGCCAAGCTTGTAATACATAGGACGTTCTTTAGCCAATGGCTGGGATGGGATGATTAACATATTTTATACACATTTTATTATTATAATTATTTAGCTACTATTTAGCATATTTTTTTTAACATGCCACGGTGTGGGATGTTTGCTTCATAAAAAATCACGCCCTGTGTTATAAAACCATGTTTTTCGTAAAACGGGATGGCGGACGTCTGTGCATGCAGGTAGACCTGGTCAAGGTTTTTACCGGCAGCAAATTTCAATACAAAAGCGAGTAGTTTGCTACCGATTCCCTGATGACGGTATTTTTCCAATACGGCCATACGACCAATCTGGCCATCGGGTTTTAATCGTGCGACAGCCACGGCCCTGTCATCGTTCATCGCGAGAAAATGTGTAGATGATTCATCATACTCATCCCATTCCAGTTCTTCAGGAACATTCTGCTCTTCGATAAACACATGTCTACGTATTTTTTTCAGTTCATCTACATGTTCCGGCCAGCTAGTAGATATTATTTTAATACTGTCTGTTGACATCTTATTATGCCGAAAGCGTAGCGCTATTTTGCTTTCTACTCAAAACTATAATGTTTTTATGCAGAGCATGTCTTGATACGCCATCACGCAATAAGCGACCTGGCTATAGTTTATTTGTCTGTTCAACAGCGTTACCGATGTAATTTTGTGGTGTCAGTCGTAACAGATTCTCACGTGCATCATCAGGTATCTCAAGTGTCTGGATGAATTCCCGAAAAGCTTCCTGGGTGATAGCCTTACCACGGGTTAACTCTTTCAGCTTTTCGTATGGGTTTTCGATGCCGTAACGGCGCATCACTGTCTGTATTGGTTCAGCTAAAACTTCCCAGCTGGCGTTTAGGTCTGCTTCGATGACATCAGCATTGATTTCAAGTTTGTTAAGACCTTTTAGTAATGACTGATAGGCGATCAGGCTATGAGCAAAACCCACGCCCAGATTTCTCAGTACGGTTGAATCTGTCAGGTCTCGCTGCCAGCGTGAGATCGGTAGTTTAAGGCTGAGGTGGTTAAATATGGCGTTAGCTAAACCCAGATTACCTTCGGCATTTTCAAAGTCGATAGGATTAACTTTATGTGGCATGGTCGAAGAACCGATTTCGCCCGCCACGGTTTTTTGTTTGAAGTAAGCATTAGAGATGTATGCCCAGATGTCACGACTCAGATCGATCAATATAGTGTTAAAGCGGCTGATCGCATCGAACATTTCTGCCATGTAATCATGCGGTTCTATCTGAATAGTAAATGGATTTATCTGTAAACCGAGAGCTTCGATAAACTGTTGCGAAAAAGCCGGCCAGTCTATCTCTGGGTAGGCACTATAATGCGCGTTGTAGTTACCAACAGCACCATTGGCTTTGCCATAAATCTCTGTACCGGCTACCAGATTACGTTGCTTGCGTAAACGATATACCACATTGGCAAGCTCTTTACCCACGGTTGTCGGTGAAGCTGTCTGGCCATGTGTGCGGCTGAGCATTGGTTGCGATGCAAACTGCTTAGCCTGTTGAGTCAGTGTATCTATAATGTCATCCATTGCAGGCAATAACACCTCATCGCGACCAGCCTTCAACATAAGGCCGTGTGACAGATTATTGATGTCTTCAGAGGTGCAGGCAAAATGTAAGAATTCGTTGCTGGCCTCGAGCATGGCGTTCCCTTGAATCTTTTCTTTTAGAAAATATTCAACCGCTTTTACATCATGATTGGTGGTACGCTCGATGGTTTTTATGCGCTCAGCATCTGCCAGTGAGAAGTTATCTGCGATGCCATTGAGTACTTTTTGAGCGTCGTTATCCAATGTGGGAACTTCGCTGATCTCACTGTGATCTGCCAGTGCCTGAAACCAGCGAATCTCAACCAGTACACGATGTTTGATCAATCCATATTCACTAAAAAGGTCTCTCAGCGCTGCTGTTTTGGAACCGTAACGGCCATCGACGGGAGATATTGCGGTAAGTTCGTTTAATTCCAACATTAGTGCCTCTGATCAATTCGTGAATTCGTTATTTTATTCGATATATCCAGTTTCTGCGTGATCGATATACGTAATTACACAGCATTGCCTGTAACCGATGCCTTCAAGCTGAAAATCTGAACGATAATATAAATCACTCGAGATTAGTCGGGGCCCGATAAATTTTAGTTTTAAAACAGGATAAAAGCGTTATTATATCATCCTAAAATGATCAGTTGCAGTCACCGGGGTAGATGTTGGATGAGTAAATTTCGTATCGAAAAAGACAGTATGGGAGAATTGCAGGTGCCGCAGGATGCAGCCTATGGTGCGCAGACGCAACGTGCTGTTGATAACTTTCCGATAAGCGGTATCACCATGCCAGAAGCGTTTATCCAGGCCCTTGGCCTGGTCAAACAGGCATGTGCAAATGCTAATCATGACCTGGGGGGGCTGGATGAGGCTCGCCGCCGCGCAATTTCATCTATCTGTGATGATATAAGCGATGGCAAATTAATGGCTCAGTTCCCGCTGGACGTCTTTCAGACAGGCTCAGCGACAAGTACCAATATGAATGCCAACGAAGTCATTGCTAATCTGGCATCAAAGGAAGCCGGTATCGTGGTACATGCTAATGATCATGTGAACATGAGTCAGAGCTCTAATGATGTGATTCCTACCACCATACACGTGAGCGCTGCCATCGCCTGTCAGCAGCAGTTATTACCTGCGATCAATCACCTTATTTCAGTTATCGATGATAAAGCTGAATCTGTTGATTCGATCATCACAACCGGACGAACACACCTGATGGATGCCATGCCGGTCAGTCTAGGGCAGGCTTTATCCGGCTGGTCAGCACAGCTCAGTTCCGCCTTGTTACAGATCGAGAACACCTTGCCGGCGATACACCAGCTGGCGATAGGTGGCACAGCGGTGGGTACAGGTGTTAATGCGGATAAAGCATTTGGCGATTTAGTCGTTGAACAACTGTCTAATGCCACCGCCCTGAACTTTAAGGTAGCAAATAATCGATTTGCTGCTCTTGCTTCACAGGATGCCGCCGTTTCATTGAGCGGGCAATTAAAAACACTGGCGACAGCATTGATGAAAATCAGCAATGATCTGCGCTGGATGAATAGTGGGCCATTGGCGGGCATCGGTGAGATTGCCCTGCCAGCACTGCAACCGGGAAGCAGTATCATGCCTGGTAAAGTGAATCCGGTCATTCCTGAAGCCGCAGCAATGGTCTGTGCCCAGGTGATGGGTAACGATCTAACAATAACGATTGCTGGTCAGTCAGGTAATTTTCAGTTAAATGTTATGTTGCCTCTGGTCGCGCATAATCTATTACAAAGCATCGAGATGTTATCGAATGTTTCGCGTTTGCTGGCAGATAAAGCCATCTCAGGATTTACTGTTAACGAAGCTAATATTAATTCGGCATTAGCTAAAAACCCCATCCTGGTCACCGCACTGAATACTGTCATCGGTTATGAGCTGGGTGCGAAAATTGCCAAGACGGCTTATGCTGAAGGACGTGCTGTCATCGACGTGGCCGTCGATATGACCGATCTATCCCGCGAACAGTTGGAGGATTTACTCGACCCTAAAAAACTTATTGGCAATAATTAATTTTCTTTGTAAAAAGTAAAATTTAAACAGGTGGGAATATGCATCAGGTGCTTTCAAAAGTTGCTCGTCTAAACGAAATTGGCATCGCATTGTCAGCCGCGACAGACCTTGATGTGTTATGCGACAAGATCCTGACCGGTGCGATGGAGTTAACTAATTCTGACGGTGGTAGTTTGTACCGGATGTCTGATGACAAAACATCACTCGAGTTTGTCATTGTTTCAAGCCGTTCACTGGATATACACATGGGTGGTAATAGCGGTCATGAGATAGATTTTCCTGCCATACAATTATGGGTCAATGGTGAAGCAAATAAAACCAATGTGGTTAGTTCTTCAGTGCATGACGAACAAACTATCAATATTAAGGATGTTTACCACGCTGAAGGTTTTGACTTCAGCGGTACGAGAAAATTTGACCAGCAGACCGGTTATCGTACTCAGTCTATATTGACTATCCCGTTAAAAAATCATCACGATGATATCATTGGTGTGCTGCAGTTGATCAATGCAAAAGATGAAGTTACGGCGAATACCTGTGAATTTGATTTTGCAGACCAGCAACTAGCCGAATCATTGGCGTCTCAGGCGGCAGTCGCTATCACCAATAATAAGTTAATCGAAGAACAGCGTGAGCTGTTTGAATCCTTTATCAAATTGATGGCGAGCGCGATAGATGAGAAATCACCTTATACCGGCGGTCATTGCAAACGTGTTCCGGAATTGACCATGATGATTGCCGAAGCCTGTCATCAGTCTGATAGCGGCGCTTTGAAAGATTTTAAAATGACGGAAAAAGATCGTTATGAGTTAACCATCGCCGGTTGGTTGCATGATTGCGGAAAAGTTACCACGCCTGAATATGTCGTTGATAAAGCAACCAAGCTTGAAACTATCTATGATCGGATCAATACGGTTGATACTCGTTTTGAGGTTTTGAAACGTGATATCACTATCGACGGTTTACAGCAGAAGATAGATCGCTTGAGTGAAGACGCTTCAGTCGATTGTTCTGATATCGATGAGGCGATGAGGCTAAAGCTTGCGCAGATTGATGATGACCGTGATTTTATTCGTAACACTAACATCGGTGGTGAGTTCATGGATGAAAAATCACAGCAACGAGTAAAAGATATCGCTCAATATCGCTGGGCTGATCCTTACGGTGTGGAAGCAAAATTTTTCAATGATAATGAGATTGAAAATTTGACCATAGCTAAAGGCACGTTGACCGATGATGAACGAGAGGTAATTCAGAATCATATGGCAGTGACGATCAATATGCTTGAAAAACTGCCATTTCCTAAACACCTGGCTAACGTACCGGAATATGCAGGCGGCCATCATGAACGTATGGACGGTAAAGGTTATCCCAATGGCTTAACCCGTGAGCAGATGTCGTTACAGGCACGGATGATGGGGCTGGCTGATATATTTGAAGCCTTGTCAGCTAGTGATCGACCTTATAAAACCGGTAAACCGTTGACTGAATGTTTGAAGATATTAGGCTTCATGAAAAAAGATAATCATATTGATCCGGATATTTTTGATGTGTTTGTGCGGGATAAAGTTTATCTGCGTTATGCAGAAGAATTTTTACCGGCTGAACAGATAGATGAAGTCGATCACTCAGAAGTGCCTGGTTTTAAAGCTTCATGTCCAGCAGGTCGGCATCGACTTTAAAAATAGCGGCTTCTGATGAAGCCGTACAGGAAAAGTTTCTTGGGATGACATGTGCTAATGCAGTCTTAGCTTCAGCCGTACCCGCTTCGATCGTTTTAATGTTTTGCTGGCTTTGATCAGTTCGACATTGCCTCTATAGAGAAAGACATGGCAGTAATCTTCATCTTTATCGCCATGCTCGAACACGACATCAGCGTTGTTTAGCTCGATCACCTCAAGCTTTTGTGCTATCTCTTTCAGGTTGTCGGGCGTTAACGTATCAAGTGGTTGATAATTATTCAGGTTCAGAAAAGAAACTTCAGTTCCAGAAAAGAAACTGTTGTGTTCACCATCTATGTGCCAATAGTTTTCTGCTAATTAAATGAATGATGAAGATGGCGGGCAAATGAAATCATGGATTGAATATTATCCCTGATTTCCACTTTGTTCGGTAACATCAATATATAGTTTCAGGCGTTGCCCGGGTTGTATATATTTTCCTTTGATCGTATTCCAGCGATGCAGGTCTTTTACATCGACGCTGTATTTAGTCGCGATGCGTGATAATGAGTCACCATTACGCACTGTGTAATGTATCGATTTAATGGTGTTGTTGGGGTTATGCGTTTTGACCGATGCACGTTTTTTTCCCGGTTTGGTGTTCGACCAGATGACCAGTTTCTGCCCCTGTTTTAGTGGGTCTTTTATGGCCATGCCATTCCACTTCGCCAGTTTATGCATATCGACGTCATATTTTCTGGATATCTCCCAGAAGCTTTCGTTGTTCTGTACGATATGATTTATGCGTGTCTTGCTTCCACGCTTGGTATTTTGAATAGACTTCAGACGCTGTGTTGATGATAAGGCGTAACTTTTTTTATCTTTGCTGGAAACAGGTATCAGAAGATGCTGGCCCTGGCGAATATTATTGCCGCGTATGTTATTTACTTTTTTCAGGTGATCGACCGAAGTGTTATATTTCACCGCGATATGACTGAGGGTCTCACCTGATTTAATCTTATGACGTGACCAGCGTAGATGTTTATCTTTTGCCAGTGTTGAATAGTTTTTTTCAAAGATTTCACCTGATTCAACCGGCAGGATTAAGTTGTGTGGACCATCAGGATCTGTGGCCCAACGATTAAACGCAGGGTTATAGTTGTATAAAGTCTTCAGATCTATCTCAGCTAATTCGGCGGCCAATGCCAGGTCAATCTGTGCGCTGGTTTTTACCAGTTTGAATCCGGGTGCATCAGGTATGCAGCGCAGACTGACAGAATACTTTTCCGGCTCTGAAATAATCTCTTTAAGTGCGAGTAGCTTGGGTACATAGGCACGAGTCTCTTTAGGCAGATCCAGGTGCCAGAAGTCTGTGGGTTTGTTTAAGCGTTTGTTGCGTTTAATGGCACGTTGCACTGTACCGGAGCCTGAATTATAGGCTGCCAGTGCCAGCATCCAGTCGCCTTTAAATATCTTGTTAAGATTCTCCAGGTAATTTAACGCAGCTTGTGTTGAAGCATAAATATCACGTCGGCCGTCATACCACCAGTTCTGTTTTAAGCCGTATGACCGTCCGGTCGAAGGAATAAACTGCCAGATACCAGCAGCGCGGCCATGCGAATAGGCAAAAGGCTGGTAAGCACTTTCAACGATGGGCAG
>JBFFVI010000015.1:0-15435 GCA_041570895.1 Gammaproteobacteria bacterium | reverse complement strand
ACAACTATTACCAGGCTGGTTAAGCTGGCTGGAGTGGTTAATCTGGCCATTATTTGCGATAGCCATGTTTCTTATCGTATTTTACACTTTCACCATACTGGCCAACCTGATTGCCGCCCCCTTCAACAGTTTACTGTCAGCAAGAATCGAGGCCATGCTCACCGGTCAAAAACCGAAAGACATCAACTCTGATCGTTTTATCAAACTCACTATACGAACAATAAAATCAGAGCTGCAGAAAATCCTCTACGCCATCAAATGGTTTATACCATTGACGATAATCACCGTTATTCCAGCGATCAATATCATTGCTCCCTTTCTCTGGATCATATTTGCAGTCTGGTTTTTCGCACTTGAATACAATGATTACCCGTTGGCAAATCGCGGACAATTTTTTGAAGACATTAAATCCTATAACAGACAACACCGAATGCGCTCACTCGGCCTGGGCACCGGCGTGTTTGTTTTGACCAGCATCCCGTTGGTTAATTTTTTTGCTATGCCGGTAGCCGTTGCCGGGGCAACAAAATTAACCACTAAAGTCAGTAATAATTCTGCGGGGGTGTAAAAATGGAAGATCGAGTCACAGAATTAGAAATTCGTTTAACCCACCTGGAAGATACTATCGAAGTGTTAAATGACACCGTCATCAAACAACATGATGAAATTGATCTACTGCAATTACAGGTTTCAGCGCTTGAGAAAAAGATAAAAGCATCACAATCATCGCCAATTGCACATGAGAGTGAAGAAACACCGCCACCACATTATTGATTATCTATAGCGCGCCACGACGCTTATCATTTTCTAACTCGTCATCGGGCAGTATACGTTCCTGACCTACGCGCCATTGTCCATCGTCTTCTTTTTGTATAATAAATTCGATGCCGCTGGTATTGATGCTGCCGTCACTGCCTTCGATCGTCTCCAGCGATTTAAACATAACACGATCATCTGTTTCTGCGAGCACATTCAGACCTTCATAACTTACTTTTTTTAGTAATTTATTTTCGAATTCATACTTACACTGCTTGTACCAGTCTTCATAAGTAATAACTTCAAAGTCAGGCACACCATAGACACTCACCTCTTTTGAGATAAGGTTCATGTGTTTTTCGAGGTCTAGCTTGTTAGCCGTCTCTGCCATTACCGCTAAAAATTCCAGTGGACTCATAATTATTTTTCTTTAGTGTGCTTGTTGATCGATTAATTTCTGACGGTACTCAATAACGTCTGGATTATCCTTACCCAGCATGATGAATAAGCCACGTAAACATAGACTTGCGATCCCATCTCGCCAGGTATAGTCGAGTTTTATGATTTGCAAAAGTATCTCCATCGCGTCCCTGAATTCGCTCTGCATCATCTTATGACTGCACAGCTGAAATAATAATGTCAGATCATCCGGCTTATCTTTTAACTTCTGTTGTATATCTTCCAACGGTTTTGCCTGCTGTGCCGTTGATAAGAATAGCGAATTGGTCATCAGCACCACGGCTTCTTCACTTTCAGACTTCAGTGGCGTTTTTTCGAGTAAGGCATATGCCTGCTCGTACGCCTCTTCTTTCATTAACAATTTGGCATAAGTCAGCTGAATGCGCGAATTCTCCGGATCAACAAATATCAGTTTGTTTAACTGATCGAATGCGATTTGTTTGTTTCCATTCTGATATTCGGCAACCGCTGCCGCTAAATCCTTGTCTGACTCGCGAGCAAGATATTTATCCAGCATCTTCTTGAAACTGCCGGGTGAATCATAACCATGAATCTGATCGACCACAGCACCATTGATGAATAGCTTCACCGTCGGCACACTGTTAACGCCATAATCATGCGCCAGTTGTTTCTCTTTATTGGTATCCACGTTAACCAGTAAAAACTGTCCGTTGTAATCATTGGCCAGTTTTTCAAGTACCGGCCACAGACGCAGACACGGACCTGCATTATCTGCCCAGTAATTAACCATCACTGGTCCCTTATGTGAATTACTGAGTACCGCTTCACTAAAATCAGCACTCGTAACATCAATAATATAGGAACTCATTTACACACTCCGATTGAACTGGCACGGCAGCGTTTATAATCGGACCAGGTGGTATCAGCCAATATAGCGTCACTAAAAATAGCATCTTCAATTTTAGCTTCTCTGAAAGAGGCCTTAGTTAAATCTGCGGCGGTAAAATCAGCATCCAGACAATCTGACTCATCTAGTATTGCTTTACTCAAATCCGCTCTATTAAAGCTGGTTTGATGTAGTCGCGCTTCACGCAAAACAGATTGCTGCAAGCTGGACTGGTTCATATTGGCATGGCTCATATTACTTCGCTCAAAAGTTGTTTTATTTAACCTGGCATCGACGAAAATGGCGGAAACCAGCTCTGCATCATAAAAATTAGCATTATCCGCTTTAATATCGGTGAAATCGGCTTTTGCAAAATTCGATCGACTCAGGCGACTATTCACAAGTACTGCACGCTTAAAACTCGCCCCTGCCGCTTTGACTCCAACCAGGCGGGTATTAGTCATCCTGGCGTTATCAAAACGTGCATTTTCAAGGTGAGCAAAATTAAAATCAGCATTCTCTAATATTGCGCCGGTAAAGTCAGCATTATCTAACGTTGCTCCGGTAAAGACAGCATTTGATAAGTCCTTGTTTTTTAGGTTGATGCCAGTGAAATCACAATTTGCCCAGTTCACTGCGGGTTTCGCTTCATCTTCACATGCAGAATAAGCTGGAACTATTCTAATAAATATAAAAAATATCAAAAAGAGACCTTTTAACAACATTTTTGACATGTTTTTTCCTATAAATTGACTAGAATTTGTTGTGTTGCTTAATATTACTAAACCAAGGATTTTACAGCGAATTTAACCTGAAATGTCATCTAATAAACATATGCTAACATCGGCTCAGTTATTTAACAGCTTGCCACAGCTTTTGCTGACTTGCACATTGAATATTACCTGTGCACACGCTGAAACAGCGACACAACTCAGGTATGAGCCTATATTCCCTATCCCACAGGCTATTGAGTTTGATGCCAGCAAAGCCGAGATAGGCGAACGACTCTTTTTTGACACTCGCTTGTCTAAAGATAACAGCATAGCCTGCGCAACATGCCATCAACTTGATGCGGGTGGCGATGATAATGTAGCAACGGGCATATCAATATCCGGCGAAAATAACGTCTTTAATACCCCAAGCATCTTTAATACCTTATACAATTTCAGACAAAACTGGGACGGCTCAATTAAAACACCGCATGAACAAATTGATGCTGTGGTCATCAGTCATACTGGCTTCGATAATCAATGGAGTGAAATCGTTACAAGACTGTCGGAGGATAAAGAGCTAAAAAGTTATTTTAATAAGGCTTATATTGATGGTATAAATCAAACCAATATCATAGACGCCCTGGTAGAATTTGAAAAAACACTGATCACACCTAATTCACGCTTTGACCGTTACCTCAGAAACGAAGAAAACAGTCTCAGCAGTGAGGAAATTGAAGGTTACACAGTATTCAAGGAGTTAGGTTGTATCTCCTGTCACCAGGGAATAAATATAGGCGGTAACCTGTTTCAAAAATTTGGCGTTTTTTATGATTACATGGCAGAACGAGGTGACCTCAGCAAAAATGACTATGGACGATTCAATACGACAAATCGTCTGATAGATCAATTTGTATTCAAAGTACCATCACTGAGAAATGTTGCTGTTACTGCGCCCTATCTGCATGATGGCAGTGCTAAGACCATCGATGAAGCCATAAGCATCATGGGGAAAACACAGATTGGAAGAGCTTTGACAGTAGATGAAATACTGTCGATTAAAGCCTTTCTAAATACCTTAACCGGTGAATACAAAACACACTACTGGATGCAGAATCATGAGACAGGGAAGTTTAAATCAGTGGTTCGGTTTTGCTCTACTGATATCGATCATAAGTTTCTTTTTTTATAAGAGTATTTTTAGCGATGTACCGCTAAATGAAACACTTCGTACGATCGAAGAAATACAGGACCTGCAGGTTCAGCTTCATCGTGACCTATTACGTTACAGAAGCAATCAGATTCAACAGTACGACACCCTTAACAGAACACTCTACGCTCTTGATAACCACATTTCCAGCTTAAGCAATAATACCGTTGCAGAAGATGAGTTAGGCATCGATGCTATCAATCATCTGGAAAGTATGATCAAACATGAATCGTCTCTGGTCGAAGACTTTAAAACACATCATTCGATATTACAGAACTCATTATTGTATATATTTCGTGTCAGCACAGACCTCTATTCGGGAGAACCAAAACAACAGTCGAAAGAACAGCTGCGCACGACAGCAGAACTTCTTACCCTGCTGTTAGAGTATAACGAAAATCCAGAGCATAATATCGCCAACAAGATTTACCCGCTGATCGATTACTTAAATCACAAGCCTGATGCTAATACTACCGCTCTGATCAATCACAGTTTGATGATCATTGAACGTTTACCCGAGATCGATGAGATCCTGTCACGATTTAATTCCTTGAATGTTGAAAACCAGATCATCTTACTGAAGAACGCAGTAACTGAACTGAGGAATGAACAAAACCACTACGCACAGACTTTCAATATATTACTGTTTTTAAGCACGATCTATCTCATATTTTATATCTTATACATCTTCATCACATTAAGAAAAAATGAAGAAGCATTATCAAACAGTAACGCTAAATTAAATGAAGAAGTAAGCCTGAGAACAAAAACTGAAAAAGCTCTATTTCAGTTAGTTAACATCGACAACAACAATACCGATAACAATGATGACAGGATATTGTTTCTGTTAAATGCCTTATGCGAAGCCCTGGACGTTGAATATGCCTATATCAGCAGGATTAATCCTTCGGGTTTAAATGCCGAAATCCTTGGCTTACTTGACCATGGCATGTTCAGTAGCAACATTCATTACCCACTAGAAAATACACCCTGTGAGGAAGTCATTAAAAATGGTCGCCTGGTACACAACCGTGATTTTTCAAACTACTTCCCTGATAGCAAAGATATATTGTTCAAAAACGCTGTCAGTTTTATTGGCATCCGCTTAACAGATAAGAGTGAAAACGTGATCGGCATGATAGCCATCGCCAGCGACTCCCCTATCGTAGACACCAGCCTGGCAGAAAATATATTAACCATCTCAACATCACGCGCAATAATTGAACTTGAACACCAGATAGAAATCAACAACAGTAAACGCTATCAGCAAGGTCTTGCGCTGATAGACAACTGGATCGAACGGCTGATCACTGAAGGTTATGACGAGCATGCATTTTTCAAAAATATCTGCCGTGCTGCACAGGAGATCACCAAGTCACAACTAGCCGCATTTCCTGTTCTTGACCATGCACAGGAAACATATCATTTCCTATCTGCCAGTGGTCTGCAGGAAGAAAAACTTGAAGATATCACCTTAGAAGTCAACGATGGCGGCTTGTGTTCATGGACAATATTGAACAACAGGAACTTACTGATTAACGACGTCTGCTCAGACCCGCGCGCGCAGAAAGATCTGTCGAAACAATTCAATATCAAATCAGCATTACTTACCCCCGTCACCTTAAAAGATAAGCCTTACGGTGCCATCGCTGTTTTCAGGACATACGATGACTTCGACGAGATCGATGAACAATTAATGACACAATTTAGCCAGAGCGTGCAGATGGCAATCATCAACATGCAGTTAGTATGTGACATGAAGTCTGAACGAGAACGTGCCGAGGTAACACTGCATTCTATCGGTGACGCGGTAATCACTACGAATATTAATGGTGAGATTGAATACATGAATCATGTAGCATCAGCATTGACCGCGTGGTCACTTGAAGATGCCAGGAACAAGCCAGTACAGGATGTATTCAGAATCGAAGATCTGGATACCGGGGAACCGATACATGATGTCGTCATGTCCTGCCTTGATGATGGCATAACGATCAATAAAAGCACCTTATGCCTGGCCAGCAAAGACGGCCATAAAAAAGATATCGAAAGTTCAATATCTCCAATCCTTAAAACATCAGGCAAAGCCGAAGGTGTAGTTATTGTATTTCATGACGAGACACAACGTCGACAACTTGAGAGCACGATCAAACATCAGGCTGCACATGACCCACTAACCGACTTGTTAAACAGAGATGCTTTTGATATCGAACTTTCAGATCACGTTTATGATGCAAAAAACAACAACAAGAACCATGTTTTATGTTACCTGGATCTAGACAGGTTCAAACTCATAAATGATACTGCTGGTCACAACGCCGGTGACCAATGCCTGATACAGGTAACTTCTCTGATACAGTCATGCATACGTAGTGACGATATCTTAAGTCGACTGGGTGGAGATGAGTTTGGTCTGATACTGAAAAACTGCAACCAGAAAAGCGTACTGAAGATATCCAGCAATATTTCCAACGCCATATCTATGATGGAATTCAACTGGGATGACTGCGATTATAAAATCGGTGTAAGCATAGGCATCAATCCACTCGATAAAAATACGCAGGATGCTAATGATGCAATAAGAAAAGCCGACCTTGCCTGTTACACAGCTAAAGATCAGGGAAAAAACCAGATTTACGTATATGAAGAGCAGGACAGCGAACTCATCAAGCGTCAGGAAGAAACATATTGGGCCTCACGGATATCAGATGCCATCGATAACAACCGTCTGTGTTTATACGCACAACCTATTGTCGCCTTAAAAAACACATATCCGCATTACAGTCATGTCGAGATACTCGTTCGACTACTCGATGAGAATAATCAGTTGATAGCACCTAATGCTTTTATACCGGCAGCGGAACGCTACAACCTGATGAACCTGATCGATAGAAAAGTTATTTATGAAACATTCTCTTTCGTCAAAAAATATTCCGAACAGGACGAGAACAATACACATTATTCGATCAATTTATCAGGTAACACATTAAGCGATAAAGGCATCGTTAAATACATACAGGAAATGGTTGCTAGATTTGAGATAGATACAAAGCTCATATGTTTTGAGATCACAGAGACGATCGCTGTGAAAAATTTAAATTACGCTCAAAAACTTATAAAAGATCTAAAATCTATCGGGTTTAAATTTGCCCTTGACGACTTCGGTAGCGGACTCTCCTCCTTCCAGTATCTGAAGACTCTGCCGGTAGACTTTCTAAAAATTGACGGTAGTTTTGTCGCTGACATGGTGAATAATAATATCGACCGCGCTATGGTAGCTGCGATCAATGAGGTTGGCCATACCATGGGGATACAAACGATTGCTGAATACGTTGAGAATGACCAGATCATTAGAAAACTTCAGGATATAAAAGTTGATTTTGGCCAGGGTTATGGCATCGAACAGCCTAAACCGATAGAAGAGATATTCTCGATAGATATTTACGAAAAATCACCTGCCCTTAAGATCATTCACAATAAACCGTGATGGACTAAGATAATCCATCACTCTTTTACTGACAGGCGCTGGCACTGTATGCAATTGCGCAGCAATAATTTCAGCACTGATAAAACTACTGGTAAAACCACGTGAGCCATGTGCAGCGGAAACATACGCTCCGCTCAGATACGATGCCGGCTGATAAATTTGTTTAGTGCTGCCATGACCTATATCAGCGTATTCTTCGTTGAAGTATTTCTCATCCGGCATAGCTCCTACAATCGGCACCCTGTCTTTTGCCATGGCTCGAAAACCAGCCCAGGCATCACAATAATCGTTCTCTCTGAGCAGGTCTGAAAAATTTTCATTAATAGAGTCGAGCAGCTGCCAGGTTTCATCAGCATCAATTTCTACACTAGTATTATTTCGTGAATAAGTCGCACCTAGATAATGTTTATTATTAATCGAAGGTGTTATATGCTTATCCGTACTCATCACTTTTCGAATATTTTTTGAATTTATATTTTCTTTGAATACCGCAATCTGTCCGCGCACACTCTCAATGGGAAAGTTTGACGCCAGACCCAGATTATTCCCCGCTGTCGCATCTGCAAGAATTAATGTTTCATTCACATCTATCTTCTCATCTCCAGACAGACATAACCACTGACCATCAGACCGCTTGATCTTGGTAATTTCAGCCTTAACCAGTGTTAAGCTATCACCACACTCCTGTTTAAGTACATCACATAAAACTCGTGGCAGAACCACACCGGCCGATTTATATTCAGCATAGACCTGCTGATCATTGAGAGCGTTGCCATGTTCGACGATTTCGTTATAGATTGATACGTAGTTTTCATTGAATCTAAACTTTCTGATTATTTCTGAAATCCGTTTTCTATCTGTCCGCTGTAACAGTCCGCAGCCAAACCAGAATTGTTGCCGATATTTTTTTTGAAGCGTTTCAAGCACATACAGGTTATAACAATAAGCATCGCTATAAAACTCGGTATCAACATCATTATTAACAGACAAACGCGGATATGTGATTACCGCGGGATTACCAGATGTTTCTTTCGCCACGTCACCATGACGATCAATAATAGTAACACTCCAGCCGCGTCTGACCAGTGAATAAGCTACACTCAGGCCCGCGATACCTGCACCGATTACGGTTGCCTTTTTACTCGAAATATTTACTGGTGGTGAGACGAACCAGGGCTTATCAGCATACTTGTAAGCATGTTTATGTCTGGCGTTAAAACTAGCCGTCAACATTTCACGCTTCTTACCATAACCTTTTACTTTTGTTACCGTAAAACCAGCTTTATCTAAATTACGTTTTACAAAACCTGCAGCAGTATAAGTACTGCATGTCGTACCCTGGTGACTATTCTGTGCGAGCTTTTCAAATAATTTCTCTGACCACATATCGGTATTTTTTGCAGGAGAAAAACCATCCAGGTACCAGCAATCAACCATGTAACATTCATCTTCTAACGCCTTATAAGCATCCATAAACTTATAATGAATAATGACGCGATCACCGAACAAATGACGACAATGTGTGCCTTCCACCGCTGGCGGATAATTATTTATCAACTCTTCACAATATTCATTTAATTCTGGATATTGCGAAATAAGTTCGACAATTGCCTCTGGTGAGAGTGGATATTTTTCTAATGCAATGTAATGCAAACACCCGGACCGGTTACTGTCTTTTATATTTTTTAACCATTCGCGTATCGTCAGGATACAATTGAGCCCGCTGCCAAAACCAAGCTCCGCGATGACAAAATCACTCGTACCCTGCCAGCGCTCTGGCAAACCATTGTTTTTGAAAAATACGTGATTAAACTCGCTTTCACCAGAAATATTCTCACCTTCATTTGATGAATAATATATATCATCAAACTTTTCACTATAAGGTTGCCCGTCGCGCCAGATTAAATTTGTATATTGCATAGCCTTGAAAGCTTGAGTAAAGGTAAAATAGGCCTCCATTTTCAAATACGCCAGCAGAATATGCAATCAATCAACGATTTCACTAATAAAGTCATTCTTATCACCGGCGCCAGTGACGGTATAGGCAAAGCAACCGCTATAGATTGTGCAAAACACGGTGCAACAGTCATCATTCATGGTAAAACCACGCCCAAACTTGAATTGCTGTATGACGAAATAACCGCTGCTGGATACACCGAACCCGTCATCTACCCACTCGATCTTGAAAAAATGACACCGGATGATTGCCAGACCCTGAATGAAGTCATCCACAAAGAGTTCGGAAAACTCGATGGTCTGTTCAATAATGCCGGCTGGTTAGGTGCATCCAGCCCAATTCAACAATATGACCAGACTCTCTGGCATCGGGTCATGCAGATTAATCTAAACGCCACATTCATGCTGACGCAGGCTTGCATCCCGCTGTTAAACCACGAAACTGACAGCTCGATCTTGTTTACCCTGGACGATAAGAGCAGTGCTTACTGGGGCGCATATGGTGTCTCAAAAGCGGCCTTAGCTGCTTTTATGAAGATTCTCGCTGACGAACTCGAGTCGACATCGATCAGGGTCAACGGCTTGATACCGGGAACGGTTAGAACGACCTTCAGGACACGCGCATTTCCCGCTGAAGACCCAACGACATTAACCAAACCTGAAGAGGTTGCAAGAGTGGCGGCGTTCCTGTTAGGCGATAAAAGTAAAACCATCAAGGGTGAGCTATCACACGGTAAGATATTTCGACTTGAAGAGCTGATGTCTTCAGATCTTTAGCTATCTTTTGGTATCGGCTAAATCGGTTTTCATTTCCAACAGCTTTTTCTCGAATGCCGGTTTTACCAGGAACAGAAAATAAGCAGTCGACATACCCGTCGATCCAAGGATCATGCACATCACCATGATCTGATACCTGGCGGCAATAAGTGGTGATACCCCAGATAATATCTGTCCCGTCATCATGCCTGGCAACGACACCAGCCCGACGGCAAACAGGGAATTAATCACCGGGATAAGAGCCGAGCGTAGCGCTTCTCTTCGTGCTTCATCATATGAAACGTTCCTTCCTATTTCTGCATTTAGACGTTCAGCAGCCAGGCTGACACTATTCATAGAATTGGCAAAGATCATACCGGCAATGGGGATCATCGAAGCCGGCGAATACCAGGGATCTAATATTAATACCGCTTGCGTAATCAACAGCAGGGTTACGCCACCACCACAGGCGATCGATATAAAAGCGAACCGATATAATTCCAGGCGCCTTTCAGCGACAGTACCCAGAGCGATCCAGCTTGATGCAACAACCATTACCACTAATATAAAAAGAACCACCCAGGAGCTTTCGGACTCAAAAATATAAGTAAGGAAATAGCCAATGAGCAACAGCTGAACCAGCATCCTGGAAACAGCATAGAGCGCATTAGTGGAATTAAGCGACCACTTAAAAAGGATGAAGATCGTCGCCAGCGCAGGAATAAAGGCCAATGACAAGTTGAGTAATGGTATTGTTTGCAGCGTATGGTTCATGTGTTATGTTTCTGTAAGATAAAGAGCTCCTTACCACAGAGACACAGAGGGAGCAGAGTTTTTATTTATATAAATAAGCTATTTCTGAGCTCTCTGCGTCTCTGTGGTTAAATCTCTTTCTGCTAATCATTCAGACTGATTAATCCATCAAGTTCACTTCGATGCCCTGCTCACGTAGATGCTCAGCACGCTCATCGATGTAACGCTGAAAATTGCTCTGTTTTTTATAAGCGCCAGATACCACGTAATCCATCACTGACTGTATATGAAATGCTTTCAGGTAAGCATCTATCCTGAACACTTCCTCTCCTGAATCATCAAAAAACAATAAGCTCGGCGCGTATTTCACATCCAGTTCTTTAACCCAGTCTCGAATTTTTACTTCGTTACCATCCGGTGCAATAATCTTTTTCGTAGACCACATATCCAGCACGATGACATTAAAACGGGACAATAGCTCAACACTTTCCTTACGTTTTAATATCTCTGCATGTAACTCATCGCAGTCCCTACATTTGTTTTGTTCAAACATGACCAGCAGTGGTTTATCATGGTCTGACAGATCGTTTATCGATGCAACACTGTTAATTTCGTCGTGCAGCTTTCCCGTCGTTGGCTGTGGATTAACTTTCGCCATGTAATCCTGATAACTTATATCCGACTCCTGTTTTTTGCCGATATAATCCAGTAAAGCGCTAAACTTTTCTGGCGGGTAATAACCATTGGCTCGGAACACGATCTTGTTGTTCTCATCAAAGAACAATAAAGTCGGCGTGTACTGAACCTTCAGTGCTTCCGCAAACTGTTTTTCGGTATAGCTCTTATCGCCAACTATAACTTCTTTATCACCCCATAAATTTATCGAAACCACATCAAAATATTGTTGGGTTTTATCAGCGATATCTCGTTGACCAAAATTATCTTCAAGCAACTTTTTACAGTAAGGGCAACCGTCCTGATAATAATAAACCATCAGACGTTTGTTATTATCAGCTGCTTCCTCGATATCTTCAAACAGGTCAAGAAACGACACCTTAAACCAGTCAGGCTGTTCCTTGTGTCCAGGGTTCACCATGCCGGCGCTCAACTCTCCTTCGGTTTTTGCATGAGCAGGGGAAAAGCCTAACGATAGTGTTAGTAATAAAAAGAAATAGAATATTGCAGGTCGTATGATTTTCATTGCTACCTCATCTAAAAAAGATATCATGAAGACACGGCATGAAGGTTTGCCGAACCAGATTAATGCCTGTTCTTTACTTTTGATTGTACTGATTTTGTATTCTTTCTCGAGCCAGTCTGTTTTTTCTGACCACTACGATCACGAGAAGTTTTTGCACCAGTAGATTGTGATCTGCTTCCATACAACTGATTTTTTATCGATAAATTTTTGGCTTTGTTGCTTCTCTGCCTGGCCATTTCATCACGTGATTCAGGCCATTCAAGATTCACGTCTTCAAATAGTTTTTTTATTTCATCGAGCGACAACTCAACTTTACCACCTGCTTTTAGATCACGTGGCAATACCAGGTTACCGTAACGAACCCGAGTTAAGCGACTGACTCTAACGTCCTGTGATTGCCAGAGTCGTCTGACCTCACGGTTTTTGCCTTCCTTTAAAATCACGTGGTACCAGTGATTGGACCCCTGACCGCCTGCATCAACTATCTGATCAAACTTCATGAAACCATCTTCAAGCTCAACGCCCTTCAACAGCTGTTTGATTGTGTCACGCGTAACTTCACCGTGAACCCGAACCGCATACTCTCGTTCGATCTCACTCGACGGATGCATCAGATGATTAGCCAGATCACCGTAATTAGTAAACAATAATAATCCGCTTGAATTGATATCCAGACGGCCGACACTAATCCAGCGCCCATCTCTCAGTTTACCGATACTATCGAACACAGTCTTACGACCCTGCTCATCCTTCTGGGTACAGATTTCACCTTCAGGCTTGTGATAGAGAAGAACACGGATTCGATTGACATCAGATTTGATGACAGTGCGACGGTTACCGATGTTAACTTTGTCGCCTTCTGTAACATGGTCGCCCAATTTTGCCAGCTGCCCATTGATACGAATTTGTCCTTCGTTGATCAGCCGTTCTATCTCTCGACGTGAACCAAAACCCATCCTGGCAAGTGCCTTCTGTACACGTTCTTGCGACATGATAATTAAAGCTCAGGACAATATGGGGGAAATTTCGTCAGGCAACAAACAAAACTAAACGACTTAAACATTAAAAGCCTTTTTATCTGCGGTGACTGGTTCTTTAGATATGCCATCCTGGTCATCAGAGCTTGTATCTTCTGATAGTACTTCTTCAGATTCATCTGCTTCATCTGCTTCAACGACTTCTTCGACAGCACTGTCTGCAGCTGAATCATCCTGATCGAGTGCCACATCTTCGGCTAGAGACTCACCGTTATTTTCATTAACATCATTTTCTGACGAAACATCTGCTGGCAAAACGTTTTCGGTGTCAGGATTTTCATCAGCAGACTCGTCTGACAGGTCCTCATCCAGACCAAGTTCCGGGTGAATACTGTCCAGGTCTTTTATCTCTGCCAGAGTCGGTAGTTGATCCAGTGTTTTTAGATTGAAATAGTCGAGGAATTCTTTAGTGGTACCATAAAGCGTCGGTTTACCCGGTACATCTTTATGTCCCAGGACTTTAATCCAGTCACGTTCAAGTAAGGTTTTAATGATATTAGAACTGACGCTGACACCACGTACCTCTTCAATTTCACCACGGGTAATCGGTTGCCGGTATGCGATAAGTGCCATTGTTTCCAACAGCGCACGAGTATAACGTGCCGGCCTCTCTTCCCATAAACGCCCCACCCAGGTGGAATATTCCTGTCTTACCTGTAAACGAAAACCACTGGCAACCTGTTTTAATTCATAACCGCGGGTTTCATAATCGTCTGCCATCTCATGCAGCGCCTGGCGAATTTCATCACGCGTAGGACGTTCCTCATCAAGCTCGAATAAACTTTCAAGATGAACAACGGTTAAAGTTCGGTCAGCCGCCAGTAAAATCGCTTCAAGTATATTTTTAAGTCTACTCATTTCCATAAATCAATCTCTTCTTATAAGGGCCCGTTGTCACGGTCATCATCAATCCGTACACTGCTGCCGGGACCAACCGCTTTTAGATGGATAGGCGAAAAGGCATCAGACTGTACCAGGTCAATCAGCTGTTCTTTCACCAGTTCCAGGATAGCCAACAGGGTAACAACAACGCCACGTCGGCCTTCCTCAATGGTAAATAAACTGGTGTAATCAGTAAATCCATCGGCACTGATCGCGCTCAGAACACTAGTCATGCGTTCACGGACTGATAATGCCTCACGCTGGATATGATGATGGCTATACATATCTGCTCGTGCCATGGCATCTTTGAAAGCAAATAAGATATCGCGCAGATCGACCTCGGGCACGGGCCGCTCCTGATGTAACTCAGGTGGTTCTATATCGGTCAGATAGAAATCACGACTAACCCGGGGCAATTCATCGATATTCTGTGCGGCAACTTTAAATTGTTCATATTCCTGCAGACGGCGGATCAGTTCAGCGCGCGGATCATCTTCATCCTCATTCTCCGCCTGTCGCGGTAGCAACATGCGTGATTTTATTTCAGCCAGCATAGCGGCCATCAATAAATATTCTGATGCCAGCTCAATTTTTAAATTTTGCATCAGATCGATGTAATGCATGTACTGGCGGGTGGTTTCTTCCAGTGGAATATCCAGAATATCAATATTCTGGCGTTTGATCAGATAGAGCAACAGGTCCAGAGGACCCTCAAAGGCTTCAAGGATTACTTCCAGTGCATCGGGCGGTATGTACAGATCCTGTGGCACCACGGTAAGCGGTTCCCCCCGTACCAACGCAAACGGCATTTCACCCTGAGCGATAGCTTTGGAACCTTCTTCAGCATTCACTTTTGCCTGATCGACAGCTTCAGCATTAAGCTCAGCATCCTGCTTTAGCTGCTCTTCATGTGCCTGCGTTTCTTCAATATCTGGATTTACCATAGTCTTCGTTATATCTCACCCACGGTGATTTATGACCTTAAAATATTATAGATAAGCGATACCCATCGCTTTTCTAACATCTTCCAGTGTATCACGAGCGACCTCTCTTGCGGCCTCGTTTCCTTCGTCAATGATCGCTTTGACCGCCATGACATCTTCTTCGTATTCCTTCGCCCTTTCCTGCATCGGTTTTAGCTCAGCGATCACCGCGTCGATAATGGGCTGTTTACACTCTACACAACCAATCGACGCATTTCTACAGCCATTTTGCACCCACTCGCGAGTACTATCATCTGAATAAACTTCGTGAAATTGCCATACCGGGCATTTAGCCGGATCGCCCGGGTCATCACGACGTACGCGGGCAGGATCTGTCGGCATAGTACGTAATTTTTTAGCCACGGTCTCAGTATCGTCACGCAGTGCAATCGTATTTT
>JBFFVI010000014.1:0-15806 GCA_041570895.1 Gammaproteobacteria bacterium | reverse complement strand
GCTATATCGTCAACCACCCCTAAATGCAGTCCTGCCCGGTTAGTTATATTTCTTCCGTATTAAGTTTTTAGCCATGTTTTCAGTTAGGCGCCAAAAGCGTATAATGCCGGCTTTAAATACACACGTGTGATTTTCATGACAGTCGTAGACATCGTCGTTATTTTTGTAATTTTCCTGTCAGCGCTATTTAGCTTGATCCGCGGATTTGTTAAAGAGGCCATATCACTGGCTACCTGGATTATCGCCATCTGGCTGGCAGCAACCTTTGCGCCGAAGCTGGCTGCGGCCCTGCCGAATAGTCTTGAATCAGAAGCCGTCCGACAGGCCGTTGGTTTCGGTGTGTTATTTGTCCTGACATTGATGGTCGGCGCACTGGTCAATATGCTGGTTGCGCAAGTGGTTAAAAAAACCGGCTTATCAAGCGCAGATCGAATCTTTGGTGTCGCTTTTGGAATCTTGCGCGGCGGTCTGATCATTATCGTTTTTGTTGTCATCGGTGGGATGACACCTTTGCCTGAAACTGACTGGTGGCAGTCATCTGTTTTATTACAATGGTTTGAAAGTGCGGCTATCGTTATTCAGGAATATATTCCTGATGACCTGAATCTATCTTACCAACCGACTCCTTAAAGAGAAACATTATATGTGTGGTATTGCCGGTATTGTTGCGCACAGCGCAGTAAATCTTGATCTATATGAATCACTGTCTGTCATGCAACATCGAGGACAGGACGCGGCGGGTATAACAACCTGTGAAAATGGCCGTTTCTATATGAAAAAAGGCAATGGTCTGGTGCGCGACGTGTTCTATAAAAAACACATGGAACGTTTACCGGGAAAAATGGGTATCGCACATGCGCGCTATCCGACAGCCGGCACATCATCATCAGCCGAGTCGCAACCGCTGTATGTGAATTCGCCTTACGGTATTGCACTGGCGCACAACGGTAATCTGACCAATGCTGAGGAATTAAAGGAAGATCTTTTTCAGTCAGACCTGAGACATCTAAACACTGATTCAGACTCCGAAGCTTTGCTTAATATCTTTGCGCATGAGCTGCAGTTAAATGCCAAGCCAGAATTTAATGTCGATGACCTCTTTACCGCAGTATCTGCTATTCATCGTCGTTGTCGTGGTGGTTATGCTGTCGTAGCCATGGTCGTCGGCAAAGGCATTCTGGCGATACGCGATCCCAATGGTATACGACCGCTGGTATACGGTACTCGCAAAACAGAGCAGGGCACCGATTATATGGTGGCATCTGAAAGTGTCGCTCTGCAGGCGCAGGGTTTTGAGCTGGTGCGAGATCTGGTGCCGGGTGAAGCGATTTTTATTTCAGAGAAGGGTGAGTTTTTTAGTAAACAATGTGCGGACAACTTTAAGTTATCACCCTGTATTTTTGAGTATGTCTATTTCGCCCGTCCAGATTCGATCATCGATGGTGTGTTGGTTTATAAGGCGCGTTTACGCATGGGAAAAACACTGGTGCAGAAAATTCTGCGTGAGATGCCGGATCATGATATCGACGTAGTTATACCGATTCCTGATACCAGCCGCAGTACCGCTTTAGAAGTGGCTTACCATCTCAACGTGAAGTACCGTGAGGGCTTTATTAAAAATCGTTATATCGGCCGTACTTTTATCATGCCCGGGCAACTGGAACGTAAAAGATCTGTTCGTCAAAAGCTTAATCCTATCGAGCTGGAGTTTTCCGGAAAAAATGTCTTGCTGGTCGATGACTCGATCGTGCGTGGTACCACCTCAAAACAGATCGTGCAGATGGCACGCGAAGCCGGTGCTAAAAAGGTTTACATGGCGTCAGCTGCGCCACCAGTGCGTTACCCCAATGTCTATGGCATCGATATGGCATCACACGAAGAATTTGTCGCGCATAATCGAAGTGTCGAAGAGATAACCAGGATTATCGGTGCCGACTGGCTGGTCTATCAGGATCTGGACGATCTGATCGCTGCAGTCCAGCATGGTAATAAAGATATTAAACATTTCGATAGTTCCTGTTTCGATGGCGTCTACGTCACCCAGGATATCGATGAAGCTTATTTCGAACGTCTGTATCACAAGAGAAATGATGCTGCAAAAGAAGAAAATAACAAGCAGGCGGCCGGCCAGCTGTAAGCGAGATAATTATTGTATTATTTCAGCCTTATCCTGGCATCACAAGTTTTTCATTACTCAGAGCAGTATCGGTGATCTCTTTGTAGTAGTGCATCACCTTTGTAAATAAAGGTCTGTATTCTTGATGCCGGTCCAGATACGGAAGAAACCTTCTGGCATCGTGCAGGGCCTCACTCAGATAATCAATATCGAACTCACTTAGGTTATCTCCGTAATCCAGTCGTTGTTCCATTGCAACTATGCGAGGCAGCCGCTGTTTTTCAAAGCGTTGTAATAACACTATGATGATTCCGGTATCATGTTGTTGCAGGTCCATTATTAAAAGTTTATGCCGGTGCGACAAAACCCATGGATTCAGCCAGTAAACCTAAAGCAATCATTATCCATAACAGCGTTCCCAGCGTTATCAAAACATAATTCCACAGACTGTATTTATGATTCAGGTAACCGAGCATATCGTTATTTATCCGATTGACCGTCGCCTGCACCTTAAGTATCGGATACGTGCTAGCCAAAAACAAAATCAATGAAAAAATGATGATGCTGTTCCCTGAGATGTTGAGTAAAACGCTGCTATTGCCCGACAGGTTTTCCAGGATGTTACTGATAACGATAGCAGCGACAAAAAATGTAGCGAGTGCATTGGCATTAAACTTATGCTGCTTATCCAGATGTGACGCACTCTGGTCGATGCGTCTGAACAGGGCGTGGGTAAAAAATATGGAGAATATCGCCCGCCACACAGGATAGATTTTTTTATCCATCATCGGTTCCTGTAACTTCCAGTTTTTATAAAACCAGTAAACCCCGTATAGGCCAAAACTCAGTATATACAGCGTCATCAATTTACCTTCTGATACAGGAAAATAACGGGGTTGATCCTCATCGGTAAATGCGTCGTTTTCCAGCACAGGTATCATTGACTCTTCTGCTTGCGGCGTTTCAGTAGGTCGCTCTGGTTGATTCATGATGAAATTCCCTTGATGATGAACAGGCATATCTCTCAGGATTCTAGCCCAGTTTACTGTTTTAAGAAACTTTGTTGATGGCTATTGATTATGATTTTATCTGTGTGATACTAGGCGCATGATAACCATGGGAATACCGTGAACTCAATAAAAATCAATGTGACAGAGCAGCAACTTAGTCTGCTGGATGATACTGGTAAGGTGTTACAGCAATACCCGGTGTCGACCTCAAAATACGGCACCGGTAATCAGAATGGTAGCGAGCAGACACCGCTGGGTCTGCATCGCATCAAGGACAAGCTGGGCGGTGCGATGCCGGTAAACGAGGTATTTATCGGCCGCGTTCCGCATGGCAATCTCGACGAATGCAAAGAACGTGGTGTCGACCTGCCAGATGATGTCATCATGAGTCGTATCCTCTGGCTGGAAGGCATGGAGCCGGGCCGTAATCAGGGTGGTTATGTCGATACCTATCAGCGTTATATCTATATTCATGGCACTAACCACGAAGACAGCATAGGTACACCATCTTCTATCGGCTGTATACGAATGCGAAATCAGGATGTGGTGGATTTATTTCGGCTGGTTGACGTAGGCAGCGAAGTACTGATAGAAGAATAACCGTGGCAAAAAGGTACAGGTAAGAGACACAGGATTTAACGATGAAAGATAAAAAAAATAAACTAGATACCTCAGCGTTTGATTTTGCAACGCGTGCGGTCCGTGCAGGGCAAGTGCGCACGCATGAAAATGAACACAGTGAACCGATATTTCCGACCTCCAGTTACGTGTTCTCATCTGCAGCAGAAGCTGCAGCAAGATTCTCTGGTGAGATTCCTGGAAATATATATTCGCGATTTACCAATCCGACGGTAAGAACTTTTGAAGACCGTCTGGCTTCGCTGGAAGGTGCAGAATGTTGTGTTGCGACAGCTTCAGGCATGTCTGCCATTACTGCGACGATATTCGGTTTGCTGAAAAGCGGCGATCATATCGTTTCATCACGAAGTATCTTTGGGACCACGACGGTTTTATTAACCAATATCGTCGCCAAGTTTGGAATAGAAACAACATTTGTAGAATTGTCAGATCTAAGCGCGTGGGAAAAAGCGATAAAGCCTGAAACAAAACTACTGTTTCTGGAGACGCCTTCTAACCCATTGACCGAACTGGTCGATATCACCGCGCTGGCTGAAATAGCGCATAAACGTGGTTGCCTGCTGGCCGTAGACAATTGCTTGTGCACACCAGCCCTGCAACAGCCGATCGCTCTAGGTGCGGACATCGTTATCCATTCGGCAACCAAATATATCGATGGCCAGGGTCGTTGCATGGGCGGGGCGGTCTGTGGCACCAATGATGTTGTCGGTGAAGGCGTCTACGGTTTTCTGCGCAGTGCCGGACCAACAATGAGCGCTTTCAATGCCTGGGTATTTTTAAAAGGTCTGGAAACATTAAAACTGCGTATGCAGGCACACAGTGCGGCGGCACTCGAACTGGCGTTATGGCTGGAACAACAGCCAGAAGTAAAACGGGTCTTTTATCCGGGACTGGAAAGCCATCCGCAACATCAGCTGGCAAAAAAACAGCAAAGCGATTTTGGCGGTCTGTTATCGTTTGAATTGAACGGTGGCAAGGAAGAAGGCTGGCGTCTGATCGATGCCACGACCATGCTTTCGATCACTGCCAACCTGGGTGATACTAAAACCACGATCACCCATCCGGCGACCACCACGCATGGCCGCTTAACCCCCGAGCAACGTGCCGAAGCCGGAATATCCGATGGCCTGATCCGGCTCGCTGTCGGGCTGGAAGATATCGAAGATATAAAAGCGGATCTGTTGCGTGGTATGCGTGTATAAAGCGAAAAACTGTCTTACCGCAGAGGCGCGGAGACGCAGAGTTTTTTGTTAGTAGTGACTACGGCACTACTAATATAAACAGTTATTCTTTGCGTCTCCGCGGTGAATATTTTTTAAGTAATCTATATGACCCAACTAACTGCACGCGAATTGCTTGTCATGCTGTACGAAACGGCGCTGGATGCAGTCGATGGCCGTTTCCTGGTCAGCCAGTGGCTGCGTGATAATCAGACTGCTTCATCATCGCAGCGCCCATTCACTCACTGTGTGGCCATCGGTAAGGCTGCGGCCGCGATGTTGCAGGGTGCCCTGGATAGCTCGTCATCAATCAGACAATCGCTGTTGATCTGTCCGCCGTCAAAGATTACCCGCCAGCTTAAAAAAAATAAAAACATTACCTGTCTGGCTTCTTCACATCCTGTGCCCGATGAAAAATCACTCGAAGCAGGACAGGCATTGATACGATTCTTATCAGGACTTGATGTCAGCGATGAACTGCTGTTTTTAATCTCGGGCGGAACCTCGGCGCTGGTCGAAGTTCCGATAACGGGTGTCACGCTCGAACAGTTACAGGCGATAAATCATTACCTGTTAGCCTCAGGAAAAGATATTTACCAGGTGAACGCCTGGCGACAAAAATTTTCCAGCATCAAAGGTGGTGGCTTGTTAAACAGTATAAAACAGAGCGCGGTCACGCAATTATTACTCTCTGATGTTAAACACGACAGAGTTGAAGTCATCGGTTCTGGTTTACTGGTTCAGACATCAGTCCAGCCTGAGCAGGATGATTATTTAGAGTCGTTGATTGCGGCTGATAAAACAGCACTCAAAACAATACAGTCTGATGTTGAAGTGACTTCACATATCATCGGTAATATAAAACTTGCTATGCAGGCGGTTCATCAGGCGGCACAGGCTCAAGGTCTCGACAGTTTTTTACATGAACAGTTTCTCGAAGGTGAAGCTGTTAACGTTGCTGATGACCTCTATAAACAACTGCAGGAGGCCGCGCCGGGTATTCATATCTGGGGCGGGGAAACCACTGTAACATTGCCAGAAAACCCGGGTGTAGGCGGACGTAACCAGACCCTGGCATTAGCTTTTGCACAACGGCTGGTCGATCAACCAGGTTTGCACCTGCTCGCTGCGGGTACAGATGGTATTGACGGCAATTCCAACTGTGCAGGTGCGGTGGTCTCTATGTATACCGCGGAAAAAGCCAGTAAGATGGGGTTTGATATAGAGGCAGAAATCGAAAAGGCCAATGCTGGTTTGTTATTGATGGCCAGTGATGACCTTGTGTCGGCTAATAACAGTAATACCAATGTCATGGATATCGTTATCGCTTACAAAATATCGTGAATTTATTATAAGAATCGATGTCACAGCGGTTATGAAAAAAATAATCTTAGCCGTATTACTGTGTCTGCCGATGGCTCTGCTGGCACAGGATGTTAGAGGTATTCATAATAGTGTTAAAAGCCCGGAACACCGGGTTGCCCTGCTGGAGCTATATACATCTGAAGGCTGTAGCAGCTGTCCCCCGGCAGATCGTTTTTTAAGTGGCCTTAAAGCTGAAGGCATCAGTGACCAGCAGTTAATCCCGATGGCATTTCATGTCACTTACTGGGACTATATCGGCTGGAAAGACCGTTTTGCCAAAAAGCAGTTTGATCAACGCCAGCGTGAACGTGCCAGTAAAAATAAGCAGGATACCGTCTACACACCGCAGTTTGTTTTTTCCGGTGAAGATTACCGTGGCTTAGTCAGTTTCAGCGCTGACCTGGATCAGCTGGTCAAACAGAGATCCAAGGTAGATCTGGAGTTAAGCGCAGATAAACAGCGCGATAAGTTACAGTTGCATCTGAAGTCTGACATCTCCCGAAGCAACCTTAAAAAAGTTGGTTTTTATTTTGTGCTGATCGAAAACAATTTATACAGTGATGTCAAAGATGGCGAAAATGAAGGCGTAAAATTACAGCACGATTATGTCGTGCGGCAGATTTTAGGGCCTTATTTTCAGCTGAAGAAATCACAGAGCATAGAACTACCGCCAGAGTGGAAGAAACAGGACCTGAGTATCGTCGCTTTTGCAGAGGATCCGCAAACGGGTGAGGTATTACAGGCTGTTAGATTGCCTTTTTAAATAAAGGAATTCACCGCGCTTCTGCGGTTGGCTATTGTTTCTTGTCGGTCTTGTGACCAAGACCCAGGACCGCATATATCGGACAGAAGGCAGCAATACCAGAGACGAGAGGAATGATACCCAGCCAGCCAAAATTCCATAGATACATTAATTCATGGCTAAGAATTTTCGTCTGTGGACCAAACCACGCGAGGGCGATAAGCGCAATGCCAAAAATAACCCTCAATAACTGAGCAAAAATATTTAAATTACACATCTATAGATACACAACACACAAATAAATCTAATATTTATTAATTTTAATATATTTATTTGAATTCGTCTCTGACTGTGGTCAATAAACCTGTAAAAACATTAGAGGTAATTGATTGCGAAGCACGTTTCTCGGTGAACTATTTTTGTTTCTACAAACATCTACTAACTGTCATCTCTAAATACAGCTTCTATAACCATGTGCAAACTGTATGTCACAGTGGTCAGAGATCAAATACGATACTGACGTATTCCCTCATTAGCCTGCTACCTGGTGCGCATTTGATCAGCTCAATACTAGCTTATTAAGGAGAGAAAAGAATTATTCAATGAATAAAATACAATGATAGGCTATAAAAGAAGAGCGGAGTGACAGAATAATGAGCATTTTTTTAATAAAATGATTAAATATAATTCCCTAATCCCCTTTTAGTTAAGCTAAATTTAAAACGCAAAGATATAGATGAAGATGGTATACGATAGAGCTTATTGGCATTTTGGCGGAGAATACCCTGAAGATTTACCACTAGTAAATGGTGGCACACATATCGGTATGTTTTTGGCGTGGGTAATCAATAATAATCTAGAAGGTGAAGTTCATAAACTGGAGTCGCAAGAATCTCTCTCGGCAGTTCGTAACAGGGAAATGACAGGACGGGATTTTCTGATAAAAGAGTGCAGTGAAAAATTCTGGGAAGGTGACTTGAGCGAAGAAGGTAACGCCTTTACGTTATATTACTATGAGTCGGATACGTATTTTTCTGATTATAAGACTGCACTGGCTGAAGATATACCAAGCCTGTATCACGTTGAAGATACCTGGGATAATTATCAAATACTCGCTCCAGTAATCAGTAGCCGCTATATTAAGTGGCAACGGAAACAATCAAAGAAGTGGTGGCAATTCTGGATATGATAGAAGGTATTAAATGCGTTTAATTAATTTAATTGCTAATATCATCATAAAAAAAGCAATACGTATATTCTAGACAATCAGCATGACAAATACATCAAACTTTAATGGCCTTGAAGGGATGTTAGCCTTTCATGAAGGGAAAATAGGTGTTCTGAATAATCAGCATCAGTTTATTGCTTATCGCACTTTTAATTCCAACTTTTCTGATCAGATCGATAAGTTTTCCAGGGAATTTGAACAAAGCCATGAAAATTATCGCTTAGGTATTTTCAATTCTGAATCTTACGACCACCTGGACAGGATCGAATGGAAAATCCCCAATCTGATTTTGACCGATAAGGTTTTTAAAAGGATCAAAGCTCTCGAAAAAAAATTACCCGCAGAAATAAAAGCGATGAATAAGTACCCTGTCGAAAAATGTATGTCTTCATATATGGGGATGCGGATATTATCTATATTCGGCAATAAGATGAGATGTTATCCGGTTTTATTTGTTGAGGACGGAAAACATATCGTTATAAATTTCAATACCGTTGTTGCTGATCCTGATTTTGAAAAAGAGGTCAAGTGCCTGATAGTCACCAGTCCTTTGTTCCTCGAGTGTAAAAGTGAGGAATTTAAAAAAGGCGTTTTAAACTATTACTTTGATGAGTTGAACTTTGATGAACTGGTCAACTATGACCCTAGATAGATTTGCAGGAATTGAGTGCGGAGTAAAAATACCCACTAAGATTTATACCAGTGATTTTGCAGCGCGCTAAGCACCTTGTTGCTATAAACTTTTGAACCACGGCTGCCATTATATCTTGCCAGCGCCTTGTGCAGATCATGTTTTTCCATGTCCATATAATATTTTAATATGGTACATCCCATGCGAAGATTGGTTTTCATCACGATCAGGTTGTCGTTAGGTCGTCCGATCTCTTCTAACCAGAAAGGCATTACCTGCATCATGCCCTGGGCGCCGGATTTTGAGATAGCATAACTGTCAAAATGACTTTCGACTTCGATCAAAGCAAGTACCAGCTCTGGTTGTAGACCGGCACGCGTGGCTTCGAGGTGGATCTGTTTAAGCATTTCTAATCTAGTAGCTTCATCATCCACATACCTTTGTAAACGATTCGACATGTCCAGTAACCATACTTCAGCATGAAAGCGATCATCAAAGCTTTCAGAAGAGTTGATCGCAGCGGTTAATAATTGACGAAGTTTAGGATCGACAGTTTGCCCGGCGGCATAACTCTGCATGGCAGAGAGGCAACAGAGGAGTAGCAGCAGGGTTTTGGCGAGACGTTTTATCATGTATGGAATATATACATAAAAAATATTTTTGCTGTAAATAAACGAAAATAAGAGCTTTGAACCACAGAGATACTGAGGGCTCAGAGATAATATGTTTTTAATTAAACAAAATCTCAGCACACTCTGTGCCTCTGTGGTGAATCTTATTTATTTGTTAAAAAACCAATGATTTCGTCAACTGCGATATCCTGACTTTCTTCAGCATCGCGTTTTTTATATTCAACTTTGTTATCTTTCAGACCGCGGTCACCGATAACCACCCGATGTGGGATGCCGATCAAATCCAGATCGGCCAGCATACCGCCCAGACGTGCTTTTTCGTCATACAGTAAAACATCCAGTCCAGCGGCTGTCAGCTGGTCATACAGATTGATCGCAGCATTGCTGACGTCTTCAGATTTCTGCATGTTGATCGGCGCGATGGCGACATCAAATGGCGCAAGCTGGTCTGGCCAGATGATACCGTTTTCATCATGGTTCTGTTCGATAGCTGCCGCAACGATGCGGCTAACGCCGATACCGTAGCAGCCCATGGTCATTACGGTCGCTTTACCGTTTTCATCCAGTACCGTGGCGTTCATGGCTTCGGCATACTTTTTACCGAGCTGGAAGATATGGCCGACCTCGATGCCGCGCACGATCGATAATGTGCCTTTGCCATCGGGGCTGGCATCACCCTCGACAATATTTCTTAGGTCGGCAGCATCCGGTAATCTGCAGTCACGCTCCCAGTTAACCCCGGTTAAATGTTTACCGTCTTCATTGGCACCGCAGACAAAATCAGCACATTGCAATGCGTCGTGATCAGCAATGATTTTAATTTTTAAACCGACCGGTCCCAGTGATCCTGCTGAACAGCCGACATACTGCTTGATCTGTTCATCGCTGGCAAAACAAAGGGGGTCTGCTACTTCATCAAGATGTGACGCTTTGATCTCATTGAGCTCGTGGTCACCACGTAATACCAGTGCGATCACAGAGCCTTCCTGGCTGCCTTTAACAAGTAGAGTTTTTAGGCATCGTGTGGCTGGCACAGAAAGAAACTTGCAGACATCTTCGATACTGTGTTGATCAGGGGTGTCAACCGTTGCCATCTCGGCAGTCGCTGCAGGTCGAGGCGATGTTGGTACCAGCGTTTCTGCTTTTTCGACATTGGCGGCATAATGGCCTTCGCTGGAAAATGCGATGGCATCTTCTCCGGAGTCGGCAAGCACATGAAACTCGTGTGAACTGTTGCCACCGATGGCACCACTGTCTGCCATCACCGCACGAAATTCCAGACCCAGGCGGGTAAAGATATTGCTGTAGGTCTGGTACATGAGATCATAGGTCTCTTGCAGGCTCTGCTGATTGCTATGAAAGGAATAAGCATCTTTCATCAAAAATTCACGTGCACGCATGACGCCAAAACGTGGGCGCACTTCGTCGCGGAATTTAGTCTGCACCTGGTAATAAGTGATCGGCAGCTGTTTGTAGCTGGAGAGTTCTTTACGTGCCAGGTCGGTGATGATCTCTTCATGGGTAGGGCCAAAGCAGAATTCCCGACCATGACGATCTTTCAGGCGTAACAGTTCTGGACCGTACTGTTCCCAGCGACCTGATTCCTGCCAGAGTTCACTAGGCTGTACGGCTGGCATGAGCATTTCCAGCGCGCCACAGTTGTCCATCTCTTCGCGAACTATATTCTCGACTTTGCGCATGATGCGTAAACCTAGCGGCAACCAGGTGTACAGGCCAGAGGCGAGTTTTCGGATCATTCCGGCACGTAACATTAACTGGTGACTGCTAATCTCCGCATCAGATGGCGTTTCTTTTAATGTGGTTATTTGAAATTTAGATAAAAACAAATTGTCTATACTCGGTAGAATGTGCGCATTCTATCAATTAAATAGCATTATGCGGCGTTCGTTTTTATTAATTTTCTGTTTATTCTGCCAGGCAAGTCTGAGTTACGCCGTTGTTAGTGATGACAAATTGATAGAGTCGGCATTACTGCAGGCAAAGACGCTGCAGCTGGCTGAAGACGAAACCTGGTTTGCGCTATTGCACTATAAACGTGAGAGTCTATCGCTGCGTTTTGTCAGCCAGGTGGATGATGAACGGTTTTTTCTTCACCACCAGGGCAACACGGATGCCGCTGCCGAACTTGGGGCCAATATAAGAGCCTTTTTCAGAGAGACCGAACCTGGTCACGCACAGTGTCTATTTCCAGCGCGCTGGTGGTGGTTAAAGCAGCGATTAGCGTTATCGGATGAATTCGATGTTGCCTGTCCTAAACTGGACGAGTTTATGGCGAGGATCTCGCACGATAAGCTGTTTCTGGTCTTTCCCTCGATGTATCTGAATAACCCCGGTTCCATGTTCGGCCATACTTTCATGCGTTTTGATGCCAGAGAAGAATCGATCCTGCTGTCACAGACTTTAAATTATGCTGCGCGTGTCGATCAGAGTGATGATTTTTTCAGCTATATCAGCAAGGGTTTGTTTGGCGGTTACAGCGGATTTTTTCGTGCCAGAGCCTATTATGAAACCGTACAGGAATATAACAATATAGAAAATCGAGATATCTGGGAATATCAGCTGGCATTTAGTAAAGACGAAATAACGCAACTGGTACGTCATATCTGGGAAGTTAAAGGTATCGATTTTGACTATTACTTCTTCAGGGAAAACTGTGCTTACCGCCTGCTGGCGTTGCTAGATGTTATCCGACCGGGGATGCACTTGACCACCGAGGGAAACTTTTCTTTTTATGCTATCCCGGTAGATACTGTGCGTGCGCTGGAAGATAATGGCCTGCTGCAGTCGGCAACCTTTCGTGCTTCATTGGCAACACAGATCGATGATTATTTTGTCGCAGAAGATGAACAGGTTTCAAAAATTGTTTTAACTATTGTGGCGCAAGATGCGCCAGCGGATAAAGCCTTTATCAGTGAGCAGGTATCGTTGCTTGCTTCAGCAACAAAAAAACTGGATGTGCTCGAACAGAGCTATAACCTGCTGCAGTTTGGTGGCGAAGCAGCTTCCCCCAAGGGGCAGATAATACTGACATTGATCAATGAACTGTCGACACTTTCGCCCGCGCCTAAAACAGCCAGCAAACACAGACATATAGTTTCACCCGAAGTCGGGCATGATTCGATGCGTGTGGCAGCCGGTTATGGTGAGCAAAATGACCTGGCGTATACTGATCTGAAGTTCCGCCCCGGTTTTCATGACCTGCTCGATGCGCCGCAGGGTTATGTTGCCGGTGCCGCCATCAATGTGCTGGAAGTGCATCTCAAGTGGTTTAAAGACGATGATCTAAGACTGGAAAGTTTAAGTGTTTTTAATGTCACCTCGTTAAGTCCGCTGAGCCAGTGGCAGAAACCACTTTCCTGGATGTTTGATTTCAGGCTCGATCGTACGCAGATAAGTGATGCTGAATCACTGCGAAATTTCATCAGTCGTGGTGGCGTCGGTTTCAGTCTCCGGCGGCAGGCAGTGGTGCCCTTTGTAATGTTGATGGGTGAGTGGAACCTGTCGTCTGATTATGTCAAAGGTTACAGTGTGTTAATGGGCGTGCAGGCTGGTCTGCATGTTCAATTTAAAGCTAATCAGCTGGTGTTAAGTTATCAGGCAGATGATGCAGTGTCAGGCTTTGAGATGGACAGGAAGATTAGTCAGCTACAGTGGCAATATAACCTTCAGGTTAATCATGCGCTGCGTCTGATGTATAAACGTATCGAGTATGATTTTTATAATGATGAAGACTGGTCGCTGAACTATAACTATTATTTCTAGAAAATGCCTGTTCTCGTCATTGTAAGCGTCGCGATGCAATGGTGGAAATGTTAAAACGTTCTATTATCCCAGCCCCACATATGACGCTGTGGATTAGCAAATTCGATATAGATTCTAGCGCTGTCGATACCGAAATTATTACTTATAAATGCACAGATAGAAGCAGAATAATCGGTGGTTTTGTCTTCTTGCAAGCCCAGGCTTTTTAACTTCACATGGGCGGCTGGCTCGTTAGTACCGGCTAATATCAGAGTTTGTTCAGGCAAGATTTTTACCATGACATAACTTTCCGGTTTGCCAAGTATCTCTGCGGTTAGTGCAGAAGCCTGTTCAGCGATATCCAGGCTGTTTTCGACGGTAGTATTGGTGGTAATTTCCAGTAATGGCATAATGTTATCTTTATTATATGGGATGATTAGCGGCAGTATTCACGTTGTTTCTTTTTCGCAGCAGCTAACCGTTGTTGGCGTTGCTCTTCGCTTAGATAAGTGTATTCGCCGTCTTTACTGATTTCGCGCATGCGGCCACGGCTGTTGATCGAGGCAATATCGCTTTTAGCTTCGTTGCACAATTTACGTTTTTCTTTTTTAGGCACTGGGACTTCCTTCATCTCAGGCTCTACTTCGGCGGTCTTTTCTTTGTCTCCGTCTTTAGCGGTTCCATCTTCTGCTTTTTTCATCGCCCGTGGTTTGGTGGTCTCATTATGGCGAATTTTGACCTTTTCTGCGTCAGTGCCTACCGGCTGTTCGCCATAGTGTACCTGGCCATTTTCATCGACCCATTTATAAACACCTGCAAATGATGGCGTCTGTATGAGCAGGCAGAGACATGCGGTAATAATGGTGGATTTTGTGATCATAAGTAACCTTTGATAAGTCAGCGTGTATCCCATTGATTCTCTTGAAATGTTACCATAGGGAGTATAGTTATCTTGATACTGTTTGTTAAAATAAGCCGCACTTCGGCGATGATGACAAACACTTAAAATCAACATTGCTGTAGTATCCAGATAAGATAAATCTTTATTAATTATAGGTGTTTTAACCCAAATTATATGGCTGATCGTCGATTAAAAATATTTCACACTGTTGCACGCCTGCTTAACTTTACCAAGGCGGGTGAACAATTGCACATGACTCAACCTGCGGTGACTTTCCAGATCCGTCAGCTCGAAGACCAGTTCAATACTCGTCTGTTTGACCGTACGCACAATAAAGTGTCGTTGACCGAGGCAGGGAAACAGGTCTACATGTATGCTGACCGCATCCTCAAGTTATACGATGATATGAGCCACAGCATCACGGAGATGACGGGAGACGTCAGTGGCGGTGTCTCCCTGGGGGCAAGTACCACCATTGCTGAGTATATGCTGCCATTACTGATCGGTGAGTTTAAGGTCAAATGCCCCGAGGTGAATATCAGTCTGAAGGAGTCTAACTCCGAAGATATCATCGCCATGGTAGAAAATAATGTGGTCGATCTGGCCATCGTAGAAGGTTCGGTGAACAATAAAAACCTCATCGTTGAGCAATGCCGTGTTGATCAGCTGCTGGTCATCATGCCGAACAATCATGTGCTGGCGAAGGAAACAACCCTACACGTGAAAGATATATTGAATCATCCCTTTATCTGCCGTGAATCGGGCTCGGGTACGCAGGAAGCGATTACCAATTATGTTGAGCAGCAAAGCCCGGACAGCCTGTTGAACGTGTGTTTTGAACTCAGTAGCCCGGAAGCGATCAAAGGCGCTGTCGAAGCTGGTATGGGCATATCGATCGTATCGCGCGCCAGTATCGATAAAGAATTAAAGCTGGGTACATTAACGGCGGTTGAGCTGTCGCCAAAGCTGGAACGGCCGTTTTCATTCGTTCGCCAGCGTTATAAATTTAAATCACGTGCTGCGGATGAACTGCTGGGTTTCGCACAGGAATTCTGTAAAAACATGGCATAGCCGGTCATCGCAGCCAAATTAATATTGAGAAATAATGAGTATGATTAAAAGCAGTAAAGAACTGATCGATCTTTATGAAGCCATGGACGATGAGCGCAAACTCAGTCTGTGCGACTTTGCTGATTTTTTATACGCGAAAGCAGGGCCTGTGGTGAAAGAGATTCCACCGCCGGAAGATGTGCCGCGACCTGAACAGGAAACCGTGGTGGGCGCCGTAAAGCGCCTTAAAACCAAATATCACATGGTTGAGAGTATGACGGTTTTTTCAGCTGCATCGTCGCTGATGACTGACCACATGGTGAAAGGCCGTGACGTGGTCGAAGTTATCGATGAGATGGAAGTCTTGTTTGAAGAAGCTTACAAAAATTTATTGCAGGATGTTGAATGATTGATGTAATCAAAAGCTGGTTTGAAAAACATTTTTCAGATCCCCAGGCGATTATACTTGTCAGCTTTCTGTTACTGGGCGCCATCCTTATCCTCTACCTG
>JBFFVI010000013.1:0-15823 GCA_041570895.1 Gammaproteobacteria bacterium | reverse complement strand
CTGGATCGGGTAAAAGCGCAGGTGGTAGCATCGCAGGTCTATAAGCAGGACTCAATATTTTATCAGGCGATGGAAGTTGGTATGCTCGATACCATTGGTCTGCCCTGGCAGTTAAAAGACAGATATGTAGAAAAGATTCTTGCCGTCACAGCAGAGCAGGTGCAGCAGGTGGCGAACAAGTACCTGGTTGATGAGCGGCTGACCGTAGCGGCACTGGATCCACTGCCGATCGAAAATGGTGGTGACAGTGAGCCAGCAGCTTCGACAGGAGTCGCGCATGGTCGTTAATCTATTAGTGCAGTTTATACAGCAGCCAGTCATTATGAATAAAATCAAAATAATTAGCTTGGTCAGTTTGATGTTATCCAGTGTTTCGGTATATGCAACACCCGAAATACAGAGCTGGAAGACAGAAAATGGTGCCAGAGTATTGTTTGTGCCAGCAACAGAAATCCCCATGCTGGATGTGCGTATCGTTTTTGATGCAGGCAGCGCGAGGGATGACGGTTTAAGTGGTTTGGCGGTATTGACCAACGGTCTATTATCCGAGGGCGCGGCAGGAAAAACATCGCAGCAAATTGCAGAAGCCTTTGAATCCGTCGGTGCTGAGATCGAATATGATGCATCACGGGATATGGCACTGGTCGGTGTGCGTAGTCTGACCGAGTCACGCTATCTAAGCTCTGCCATCGAGAGTCTCAAGCAAGTGCTGACTCAGCCTGACTTCCCGCTGGGTGCTTATCAGCGCGAGCTCAATCGAATGAAGGTAGCGGTTAATGCGCGAGAACAATCACCCGCAGCTCTGGCAGCTGTAGCCTTTAATAAAGCGGTTTTTGCTGAGCATCCGTACGCATCGCCCACCGCTGGTACTAAACAGAGCCTGGAAAAATTAAGCCTGGATGATGTTCGTGCTTTTTATAAAAAATATTATGTCGCTAATAATGCGACAGTCGCCATCGTCGGAAATGTCGAACGTCGGCAGGCTGAAGAAATTGTAAAAGCACTGGTTTCGGCATTACCCGCTGGCGAGAAAGCCGCTGCTCTGCCTGCGGTAGAACCGTTAACAGAAGCTCAGAAAATCGTCATTGATTATCCCTCAGCACAGACACATATATTCGTTGGGCAGCCGGGGATGAAACGTGGAGATGATGATTATTTTAGCCTGTATGTCGCGAACCATCCTTTTGGCGGTAGTGGTTTTTCATCCCGACTGGTCGAAGTGATTCGTGAAGAACATGGTCTGGCATACAGCGTATACAGCT
The DNA here is from genome assembly GCA_041570895.1 of Gammaproteobacteria bacterium. Taxonomy (GTDB): domain Bacteria; phylum Pseudomonadota; class Gammaproteobacteria; order SZUA-229; family SZUA-229. The sequence goes on along the minus strand of JBFFVI010000013.1, from coordinate 14,561 downwards.
ATTTTTCCCCGCTGCGAGAGAAAGGCGTATTTGCCATGGGTATGCAGACCAAGACTGAGCAAACCTCACAGGCTTTATCTTTGCTTGATCAGGAGTTAAAAAAATATGTTGAAAATGGTCCGCAGGAACAGGAGCTTGCTGACAGCATAAGTAACATTACCGGAAGTTTTCCATTGAATATCGACAGTAACAGTAAGCTGCTGGAGTATATCGCAATGATTGGCTTCTACGATTTACCGATGAATTATCTTGATCATTTTATCGCCAATGTAAAAGCGGTTGATGTCGATAAAGTTAATGATGCTTTAACTCGACGAGTCGATCCAGACAAGATGGTGACCGTGATTGTTGGTAAGCAAGAATGAACGATGTGAACTAGACGCGGGAGAATCGAATTTTAATGACCGGACAGGTTAATCGCGGAGTTTGCAGAATAATTGCCGGCAAATGGCGTGGCCGCAAAATAAAGTTTGATGATGCTGAAGGTTTGCGCCCAACGACAGATCGCATACGTGAAACCGTATTCAACTGGTTACAGCCTTATCTATCTCAAAGTAGATGTCTCGACTGTTTTGCCGGTAGTGGTGTATTAGGTTTTGAGGCACTCTCACGTGGTGCGCAGGAACTTGTATTTATTGAGCAGAACGCCAATACGGTCAAATGTTTAAAAGACAATGTGCGAATGCTTGCTACAGATAGCGCCAAAATTCAGCAGCAGGATGCTTTGAGCTGGCTGCAGTCGGCCGCAACAGATATCGCCCTGAAGCAGAAGTTTGATCTGGTGTTTCTTGATCCGCCGTTTCATTCTGATCTGCTGGAAAAGAGCAGTGTCTTGCTCGATCGCAGTGGATGTTTGGCCGATGATGCCATAATCTACGTAGAGCATGCGGTCGATACAGACGTAATGCTGCCAGAAAACTGGACCTGCCTGAAAGAAAAAAACTCTGGCCAGGTGAGCTATAAATTATTTGAATATGGAAAATCAGTATAATGTGTCGCCGAATAATGGTCACAGTAAAAGAGAGGTCAATATGTCAGTCGTAGCAGTCTATCCTGGAACGTTTGATCCGATTACTAACGGCCACTCTGATCTGGTGCAACGTGCGGCGGGTCTATTTGACCGGGTCGTGGTGGCGATAGCCGCTAATCCCGGGAAAACACCGTTGTTTGATCTGGCGCAGCGAGTGGCGATGGCTGAGCAGGTATTATCGCACTTCGATAACGTTGAAGTCTGCGGTTTTTCCGACCTGCTGGTTGATTTTGTCAGATCAAAAGAGGCGAAAGTGATATTGCGTGGTCTGCGTGCGGTGTCAGACTTTGAATATGAAATGCAGTTAGCAAGTATGAATCGTCATCTGGATAACTCACTGGAAACGGTGTTTATGACCCCGAGTGACGAAACCAGTTTTATTTCAGCATCGTTAGTCAAAGAGATCGCACTGCACGGCGGCGATGTTTCCAAGTTTGTCCATGAGGATATTGTGGAAGCATTGAATTCCGTGAAGAATAAAATATAGACCATGTGCTTATCAATAAGATAAGTGGTTGAGTGAGAGTTGTATAGTGTTATGGCGTTAATGATTACTGATGAATGTATTAATTGTGATGTTTGTGAACCCGAGTGTCCAAACGAGGCAATTACCCCGGGTGATGAAATTTATGAGATTGACCCGAATTTATGTACCGAGTGTGTAGGCCATTACGAAACCTCACAGTGTGTCGAAGTGTGCCCGGTAGACTGTATACCGTTAGATCCTGATCATGTGGAGACCAAGGAAGAGCTTATGGAAAAATATAAGCGTCTAACTGGTAATAAGTAGTTTTTTGAAATATTCGTAGTATCGATAGAATTATAATCAGACTCTTAAGAAAACCTTCTAAAGCTAGCGTGGAAAGGCATATGAACATATTCATTGGCAGATTTTATGTTCTGGTTTTCACCGTCTTTTTCGCGTTTTCGAGTTTTTTATACGCTTCAGATAATGCGTCTTCAGCGCAGGCGGCTGTTGCCAGTGCGCACCCGCTGGCAACGCGGGCAGGTCTGGATATATTGAGTCAGGGTGGAAATGCTTTTGATGCCGCCATTGCGGTGACTGCAGCACTTGCGGTTGTCGAGCCTTACTCGTCAGGTATAGGTGGTGGTGGATTGTACCTGCTGCATCAGCCGTTAAATGATCATTACGTAATGATCGATGCGCGTGAGACAGCGCCGTCAGCTGCACATGAAAACATGTACCTGGATGAGAAAGGTCAAGTTAAGCCTGGCGCTTCAATCAATGGTGCACTGTCAGCGGGTATCCCTGGTATACCTGCTGCGCTCGCGCATCTGGCAGAAAAATACGGAAGATTGGAGATGCAACAGTCGCTGGCGCCGGCAATTGCCTATGCACGTGTTGGTTTTCCAGTGGATGAGCATTATCGACGTATGGCGGGTTTTCGCATAGAAGCCTTGCAGCAGAACCAATCCGCCAGTGATATCTTTTTGCAGCAAGGTGATGTGCCGGAGCTGGATCATCTGATCATACAGAAAGATTTGGCCGTTACTTTAGAGAAAATTGCTGAGTCCGGGCTTGCTGGTTTTTATCATGGTGAAACAGCCTCGAAGATGGTTGCAGATGTACGTGAGCATGGGGGCATCTGGACAGCTAAAGATCTGGCGGGCTATGCTATAAAAGAGCGTTCGCCTGATATCGTTCATTATAAAGGCATGAAACTGGTCGCGGCATCATTGCCATCATCGGGCGGTCTTGTGCTGGCAGAAATCCTGCAGATATTAGAAAGCTTTGATATCGAGAAAATGAGCCAGGCGCAGCGTATTCATCATATCGTCGAAGCCATGCGTCGAGCCTATCGGGATCGTGCGGAATATATGGGCGACCCTGATTTCATCGATGTGCCGTCTGAGTACCTGGTTTCTGATGCACATATTAAATCACTCGTGGATAGTATAGACCGAGCTAAAGCCACGCCAAGTTCTACTCTACGGTCAGTTGCTCAGCCAATGGGTGATGGCACAGATACCACACATTTTTCGATTATCGATAAACAGGGAAATAAGGTATCTGCAACCCTGTCGATAAATTATCCCTTCGGTTCATGTTATGTCGCAGAAGGAACCGGTGTTTTGTTGAACGATGAAATGGATGACTTTGTCTCCAAGCCAGGGGTGCCAAACGTCTATGGCCTTGTGGGATCGCATGCGAACGCAATTGCACCGGGTAAACGTATGCTGTCCAGTATGACGCCTTCTATGGTTGAAACTAAACATCGTATTGCTGTCATCGGCACCCCTGGTGGCAGCCGTATCATTACCATGGTATTGCTCGGAATACTTGAATTTTATGAAAATAAATCGGCAGAAGAGATAGTCAATACCGGACGATTTCACCATCAATACCTGCCTGATGAGATATCTTATGAACCAGATGTGTTCGATGAAGAGCTAGTCGCGGAGCTGGAAAAATTAGGCCACAAAACAAAAAGTTTAACTTCTGCTTACGGTAATATGCAGCTCATCGTATTAGATAAAAACAGCGGTGAAATGGATGCAGCATCTGATGGGCGTGGCATCGGTGGCGCGGAAGTTATGCATTGAATGCGCGTTGTAAATGAATCCTAAGATTTATTCAAGTCCGAAGTTTCCTCTCTCGTTACTGGCAGTGTAAGAATCCGCGTCTTTGGCTTTTTCGATTGTGCTAATCAAATGTGTGCGTTCCTGTTCAGACATTCCTTGATTGATATAACGGTCTGCAGCACGCAGAACTTCTTCTAGATATTTTATCCGGTAATGATGGCTTAACAGGGATTTTGCAATAAAATATTTATCGACTTTTTCATCACGCATACGTGCCGCGATTTTTAATGCAGTTTCCAGTTCTTCTTCAGTAGGTTTTGACATAGTAATAATCGTGTCTGTTATTCAGTTTATATTTTATTTTAGATATTTTCCGAGTGTGGCCTTCAGTGTTTCCAGGTTAACGGGTTTGGTTATCTGGCCATCCATACCTGCATCTAAGCACGCTGCTTTTTTTTCGGGGAAGGCGTCAGCTGTTAAAGCGATGATAGGTAGTTTGTCATTGCCAGAGGCGCGGATGGTTTTCGCAAGTTCATAACCGTCGATCATTGGCATATTGCAGTCAGTGAGTAATAACTGATAGTCATGATTCGTCATCTTGTTCAGTGCTTCCTGGCCATCTTTAGCGATATCTGCTGTGTAACCTAATGCTTCTAGTTGATTGAGAATGAGAGCCTGATTGGTTGGGTTGTCTTCAGCCACAAGAATGTTATGCTGTTGTGTCGTGCTCGTATCTATAGCAGTTTTTGATGACGTCGACATAAGGTCTGTTTCTGTGGCGCTGGTAATATCCAGTTCACCTGGTAACTCTATACAGAATTTACTGCCGGCATTAAGTTTACTCGTAACATGGATTTTTCCCTTCATCATCTCTATCAGCTGTTTACTGATAGAAAGACCAATGCCTGTACCTTCGATGTTACATGCGGCATTTAATCGATTAAACGGTTGAAAAACTTCCTTCAGTAGTTCTTCTGAGATACCTTTGCCGGTGTCGATGACGCAAATTTGAACAATATTATTTTCTTTCTGTATCATTTCCAGACTGACAGAGCCATGTTCTACATTATATTTAATGGCATTACTCAAAAGATTGAGCAACACCTGTTTTAGCCTCGTATAGTCAGCGATAACATAACCGCTGACATCAGTCTTTATGTTAAGAGAAAGATGCCGCTTACCTGCTAACGGAGCCATCATAGAGCGGCATTCTTTGAAAACCGTAGCCAGGTTAACTTTTTCCATAGAGAGCTGCAGATGTCCCTTCTCGATTCGGGCCAGATCCAGTATCTGGTTTACCAGCTCTAACAGCAGGTTGCCCGCATTACTGATCTCACTGACATGGGATTGTTGCTTTTCGGTCAGGGATTTTTCAAATTTTAATAACTGGGTGAATCCAAGTATTGCATTTAAAGGTGTTCGTAGCTCATGCGACATACTCGAAAGAAAATCAGATTTAGCCTGATTCGCCTTTTCAGCTTCTTCTTTGGATTTTATGATGGCCTGTTCGATATACACTTTTTCTGTAATATCGAGCGCCATTGCTGCGATACCAACGATATCATTTTTATTATCTGTTAATGGCGTGATGAACCATTCACAGAATATAGGGACCCCCGATTTGGTTTTATTCTCAATGACTGCGCCGATAACCGGTTCATAATTAAGTAATCGTTGCCATAGCTTTTCGGCCTCAGACGAGCTGTCTCTGGGTAAGATCAAGCGCATCACATTCTCATGCAGAGCTTCATTCCGACTATAGCCAAAAAGATTTTCGGCAGCTTTATTCCATTCAGAGATATTTAGATCTATATCGAATTCAATGATCGCGAGAGGGGTGTTCTGCATATGAAGCACTTGCTTCTGGTGCATCAATTCGATCGCACGTTCGCGACTATCTGCTTCGAGCCGTAAGCGGATATTCTGCTGGGTATTGTTAAATATCCGCTTGCCGGCGGATAATGAAAATAAGATAAACACAAACAGGACAAAGGCGGTCGCATTGGAGAAGTGCTTATCGTCGATAGCAAGTCTTGATGTCAGTAAGATGTTTGATGGTAATACAAAAAGCGCCAGGGTCTCCCAGCGATAGGCCAGGGTAGAAAGTGAGCCTGCGCTGACACCAACCTGACAGACAATAATAAAGGCGACATATTCAATTTCAGACGAATAACCTAGCCAGGGTAATAGTCCCCAGCATAAACCAGCGACGCCGGTGCCAATAAAAAAACGTATCCGCCAGCCGTTTTCTTGCTGTTGATCTTCGTTTAGTCTGGAAAAGCGGTAACTCTCAATGCTCCTGATCAATAAAACAGCGAGTATGGTGGCTAACCAGATATTTAAGCTGGTTTCTGATATGGTATGACCAAGCAGGACATAATAAATAATAAACGCGATAACTACCGATGCGGTATAGGAAAACGGTGTGCCGCCAAAGAGCAGGCGGATTTCTTCAAGCCTGATTTGTCGATCGAGCGAGTTGTCGTATGAAGGTTCGAGCTTGTTCACGATGACGAATAATCCTTTATTTATGTGTCGATTATTAAAAGTACATGAGCCAGGATAAATAAACAGCTTACCTTACTTAAAATTAGTCAAACTAGCTACAGATTTACTCGTATTAGATTTTCACAGTATTATTAATTAATGATGCTGATTATTTAATTATTTGTTGTGTTTTTTAATGTTATTCGATGTGACTGCAGCAATACTATAGTTTCAATGATAAAAATATGACAGTACGTGATAGCGATCCTGTTCGTTCGGGTAAACCTGCAGGGTCTTGCACTGGGCATCAGCCAGGGTGGTATGGGTGATATCACTGCCAGCAAAAAAACTGCAAGCATTTGTAGGTGATAATCCAAAACATCGGTTGGTGGCTGATGCTAAACAGGTCATTGCTGAGTTATAATGATAGATAATAATTATAACTAGTAATTATCGACGATAAGAAATTTAAACAAGGTTACAAGCTTAGAATATCAGGGCCGGTAATACCGGCCTTTTTTATTAACATGACAATAGAAATAATATATCAGGACGAGTATATCGTTGCTGTAAACAAACCACAGGCCCTGCTGTCGGTGCCGGGTCTGGGTCCTGATAAACAGGACTGTATGATTTCGAGACTGCTGCAGTTGATCCCCGAGGCCAAAGTGGTCCATCGTCTGGACTGTTACACCTCCGGTATCATGTTGTTTGCCATAGGCATAGAAATGCAACGTGCCTTAAGCAGGATCTTTCACGATAGAAAGATTAATAAAGAATATATTGCTGTAGTAAATCAGTGGTTTGAAGAGCAGCAAGGTGTCATCAAATTCCCCATGCGTTGCGATATTGATAATCGTCCCCACCAGATCGTGGACTATGAACATGGCAAGTCAGCCATTACCTATTGGCAGGTCTTACACAGAGGCGCTGATAGTGTACGTTTGTTACTAAAGCCAGAGACCGGTAGAACACATCAGTTACGCGTGCATTGTGCGGCCATGGGGCATCCGATTATCGGTGATGGTTTGTATGGCAACGATGAGATTAAACAGCCCCGGATGCTATTGCACGCGGATAATTTATTATTTGAACACCCGGTTACGCATGAGAAGATGCATTTATTTGCAGGTTGTGAGTTCTAACTGAAGCAAGATTGATTGCTAAATCGATCACTGCCAGGAACTAATAACAGGGTAACTAAATAGCGTGCCGTGGTAATTGAAAATTGCACCGCTGTCAGTTATTTCATGAAGTATCAGGTTGTCCAGAACATATTCACCTTCTTCCATAAAGTTATTATTAATGACGATGCTTCGTTGAAGCGGGTTACTGGAGTATACGTGAGCAGAAATATTGATGGTGGGTAATTGTTTTTTTATCGATTCAGGTAGATTATAGAAGTCGATTATATCGATATCGTTTTCTGCAGCGACTTTCCGGGGCGCACTAGTGCGGCTTATAGAGATGGTTGCGGCAGCGGGGTGTTCACTTTCTGAAGTGGAGATATGAGTCAGCGCGGGAGGTTGCTCGAGGTTGTCGCTTTCTAATTCCTCTTCACTGCCTAATGTGGTTATCAGTGCTTGTTCTGTCGTGTCTTTCGCAATAGTAGCTTGAGCGCCGCTGGCAATTATTTTATTCTCGTGGCTGCTTTTTGTAACAGTTTTTTGAGTAATTGCCGTCTGTTCTATTGCTGGTTTATCTTTGTCGAAAATAAAATAAATAACGAGAGCGATATTTATTAAAACAGCAGTAATTAAAATATATGGCCAGTAGCTAGTTTTTTCACTGCGATAATTCAGGCTGGATGAGTGCACGGTTTGAACGCCTGGAATACTGCCATGCCCTCGCTCCTGTTCCGATTTTTTTAGTGCATCAAGGATATATGACATATTAGCTTTGTTCTGTATGTAATGAGGCAGGTAATGCCAGGGTCGATGACGTTGTTGAAGGTATGAGGAGTGGTACCTTCATGCCAGAGTGAGCATTTAGGTGCATAATCGTGACAGGTCCGACGATGCCGTCTGCAGTTAAACCTTGCTGTAACTGAAAATCTTTGACCTGTTTGATCAAGTAGTCGTCATAGGTGTTGATGGCCATATCAAGTACATTATGGTTATTAATTTTTCTCAACTGTGTATATAACCAGCTGATCATGTCGCCGCGATCACCAGGGGTGATTGCGGTTGAATAAAATGCTGGTTTTTTCCAGAGCAATATAAAGGAACCGTACCAGTATTTATCAAGATCGCTCAGTTTTACCGTATAGGCGGTATTGTCAGCATACACTGTAGCCACATCGTTATTAATGGCCGTGATGGTGATATGTTGTGTTATACCCTGTTCGTTGATCAGAGCTAGAATCGCAGGACGGTTATGAGATTTCAGGCTGTTTATATTCCCCTGCTTATGCAGGCAGCTTAACGAAAGCTCCGCGGCCTGTTCACATGCCGTTGTTATACCTGTTTTATCATAAGGCTGATTCCATGCTTTGAATAATTGCTGAAATGCCGTTGCCTTACTGTCGCTTGTATAACTTAATATTTCACTGATATGATCGATGGCTCCAACGGGCGTCTTTTCTAGTTCGCCTTCAGTTGACAGCGTATCTGTTGGTATTACTTCATCGCTGTTAAATATTTCCGTGGTTCCTTGAGTGCCTGGGCCATAAGCTGTTTCACTTTTTGTTTCTGATGTTTCTTCGATTGATATTGGCTCGCTAAGCGTGGCTTCAGAAGAAGTTTGGACGTCTGAATCAGAAGCCAAAGATTTTGTTTTACCTGCGGGCTCAGCGATGACGGCAATATTATTATTGTTTTTTGGTGCTAGAGAAAAAAATAAAGTTATGCCGATGATGGAAATAGCTAAAACTGCAGAAAATGCGTATAACCATTGCCTCTTCTTCTGCTGTTGTTCGACATTTTTTAGTTCGCCAAATACTTCTTTTGCAGCTTTTTTAATAATGACAGGATTCACAGTGTACTGGTTATTTACATAGGCTCCTAATAAGGCGCGGTCACTTATAATATTGATCAACCGCGGCACACCCTTGCTGAGTTTATATAAAAGTTTGATGCTGCTTTCTGGAAACAGGTGTATGTTTTGCCCGGCGACGGCCAGTCTGTGGTTAACGTAAGATTTAACTTCAGTTTTTGTCAGCGGCTGCAGATGAAACCGTGCGGTGATACGCTGTGCTAATTGACGCATCTCATTTTTTGCAAGGATGTCTAAAAGTTCGGGCTGTCCGAGTATGATAATCTGCAGTAATTTTCTTTGGTGTGTTTCCAGATTTGTTAGTAAACGAAGTTGCTCCAGGACTTTACTGTCCAGATTTTGAGCTTCATCAATGATCAGCACCGTTTTTTCATTTTTGCTGTTTCTCTCGATCAGAAAATCATAGATTCTATCGGTGTAGGTCTTGAGGCTGTTATTTGACTCGGGATAATTTATTTTTAACTCGTCACAGATGGTTTCGAGTAATTCTATTTCGTTGACTTTCGGGTTGAGAACCAGGGCGACATTGGCCTGATCTGGTATCTGCTCGAGCAGGCAGCAGCAGATAGTGGTCTTTCCTGTACCGACTTCACCGGTGAGTAATATGCAGCCGCCTTCACTGTTTAATCCATAGACCAGGTGAGCCAGTGCCTCACGGTGCTGTGCAGTCATATATAGATATCGAGGATCGGGGGCGATTGAGAATGGTGCCTCCTTAAATCCAAAGTACTCGTTATACATTTTTCAGGTGATGCTCAGGTCGATAATTTAGCTGTTTGTTCAGGTGACAGGCTTACTATAACGAAGGCTAAAGGTGGAAACAACTGATGAAATCATATGATACCGCTTAATCCCTGTATTAGTTGTGTTAAATCGTATTTCTTTAATATTAAAATTCAGATTTTACAGGTTTGTTTTATAATCAGTCCATGAAGACAGCACAAACAGGCTCGCAAGCGTCATATTTTACCTTTTTGATGAAACCTCTGGACCTGGGTTTTACGCATCTGAAAAATCGTATAATAATGGGCTCTATGCATACCGGGCTTGAGGAATGCTGGAATGGCTTTGATAAATTGGCGCTATTTTATCAGGAACGCGCAAAAGGCGGTGTGGCTTTAATCGTAACAGGTGGGATTTCACCAACTTTTAGCGGGCGTTTATCATTATTTTCATCACAGCTAAGCTGCGTCCTGCAGTTAGCAAAACATCGTAAATTAGTAAAAGCTGTACATGCTTACGAGAGCAAACTATGTCTGCAGATTTTACATGCTGGTCGTTATGCCTATCATCCATTCGCGGTAGCGCCATCAGCAATAAAATCACCGATATCACCTTTTACACCTAGAGCATTGACGGCCAGACAGATTAAAAAGCTGATCAAGGCCTACGCGCAAACCGCAGTACTGGCGAAACGAGCAGGTTATGATGGTGTTGAAGTGATGGGTTCAGAGGGCTACCTGATCAATCAGTTCATCTGTAGTAATACCAACCAGAGGCAGGATGAGTGGGGCGGTTCATTTGAGAACAGGATTAAATTTTCTCTGCAGATAATACGAGAAATTCGCCGTGCAGCGGGAGATGAATTTATCATTATATATCGGTTATCGATGCTCGATCTGCATAAAGACGGCAGTAGCTGGGCAGAGATAGAGCAGCATGCCAAAGAGATAGAAAAAGCCGGTGCAACCATGATCAATACAGGCATTGGCTGGCACGAAGTTAGAATTCCAACCATTGCCACAGTGGTTCCTGATGCCGCATTCACCTGGGTGACAAAAAAATTAAAGCAGGTTGTTGCTATTCCATTGATTACCTCAAACCGTATCAATAGCCCGGAAGTGGCAGAAAACTGTTTACAGGATGGTGATGCCGATCTTGTCTCGATGGCAAGACCGTTTCTTGCTGATAGTCAGTTTGTACAGAAGACGATGCAGAATCAGTCATACCTGATCAATAAATGTATCGCCTGTAACCAGGGCTGCCTTGATCACGTTTTCAAAGGTAAACGAGCCACCTGCCTGGTCAACCCACGCGCGGCCTATGAGGCTGAGTATCCGCTTACTCAAGCAACGCATAGCAAAACAATCATCGTTGTTGGCCTGGGAGTTGCAGGATTGTCCTGTGCCTACTATGCAGCATTACGCGGCCACCATGTGATCGCTTACGATGCTGCTAACCTCGGCGGGCAATTTAACCTGGCGGGCGAAATTCCAGGCAAGCAAGTGTATCTTGAGACCATACGTTATTTCGAAGCACAGCTTTCACTGTTAAACGTTGAGGTTCATCGTAACCATAAGATCGGCATGGAATCGCTGCGTGATGTCTATGCAGATGCTATCGTGATTGCTACCGGTGTTACGCCGAGAAAACCAGCGATCAAAGGCATCGATCACTTTTCGGTCATGGACTATGAGACAGCGATAAAGAATAAAGCTACGATCAAAAATAAAGTAGCCATTATCGGTGCCGGCGGTATCGGTTTTGATGTTGCTGAAATGTTGATGTCGAAGGACGAAGATGCACAGGCATGGTATGCAAAATGGAACATCGATAAAACATATCAGCATCGCGGTGGAGTGATAAACGATACTGAAAGTCCGGTGCATGAAAATAGGGACTCTGCGGATGGCACAGACCGGGTGGTTTACCTGTTGCAGCGTAAAGATGAAAAGCCAGGGAAAAACCTTGCCCGAACGACGGGCTGGATCAGGCGCTTATCACTGCGTCGTGCAGGCGTGAAAATGATGTCTGGTGTTAGCTATGAGAACATCGATGATGCTGGTCTGCATATTTTAACTCAGGGTAAGCGTGTAACGCTTGCTGTTGATCATGTGATTATCTGTGCTGGACAGCAATCAGAAAATACGCTCTACAAGCAGTTGAAAGCTATTGGCCAGCCGGTTCATATCATCGGTGGTGCGAAAAAGGCCGCTGAATTAGATGCTGAAACCGCGATCAGAGAAGGTCTGGAACTGGCATATGGGTTCTAAGATGAGATTATCATTCATCTTTCTTTTTGTCGTGCTGATCTATTCGAGCACGGCCATCGCTGAAAAAAACATAACAAATATAACTGTCAGTGACTATTTGAAACAGGCAAAACAACAGGGTAAAAAAGAAAATAATCTGATCAATGAGTCCAGTCCTTACCTGCTGCAGCATGCTTATAATCCGGTCAACTGGTATGCATGGGGCGAGGTCGCATTTGATAAAGCGAGAAAAGAAAACAAGCCGATCTTCCTCTCCATTGGTTATTCGACCTGTCACTGGTGCCACGTTATGGCGCATGAATCATTCGAAAACGAAAAAATTGCGGCACTGTTAAATAAATATTTCATCTGTATCAAAGTGGATCGTGAGCAACGTCCCGATATTGATGCTGTCTATATGTCTGCAACACAGTTGATAAACGGCCACGGCGGCTGGCCGATGACTGTCTTTCTTGATCAAAAATTACGCCCTTTTCATGCGGCTACCTACTACCCGCCGTTTTCCACGGAGACAAATTTAGGGCTGGAGGATGTGTTATTAAGGGTCCATGAGTTATGGTTGCAGCAACCTGAAAAGATTGAGCAGGTGGCCACAGAAGTTACATTACGTATAATGTCACTGGCTGATGATACTTTAGAGCAGGGCGAATTACTTGATAATGTTAATGAGCTGGCATTGTGGCAGGTCATCGATGTTTATGATGAAGATTATGGCGGTTTTAGTGCGGCGCCAAAATTTCCTCGTCCGGGAATATTCGCTTTTCTAAATAAGTTATCTCTGCCAGCTGAAAAGACGAATGTGGATGAACAGGCAGAACTGGCTGATGATAAAAACAGTTCAATAGCTCGAAAAATGATGAGAAAAACACTCGACAGCATGGCGTCGGGTGGCATATTCGACCACGTGGCTGGCGGTTTTCATCGTTATTCAGTGGATGAGCGCTGGCAGGTGCCTCATTTCGAAAAAATGTTGTATAGCCAGGCATTAATGACGATAGCCTATAGTGATTTTTATCGGGTCGAACCGCAACAAAGATATAAGGACGTTGTTTATCAAACCCTGGATTTTGTCAGACAGGAAATGCAGTCACCGGACGGTGGCTTTTATTCAGCACTGGATGCCGACAGTGAACGACCTGATAAGCCGGGTAATCATGCAGAGGGTGCTTATTATCTATGGCATGAAGTTGAATTGAAGAAACATCTTTCAGCAGCAGAGTATGAGTTTATAAAAAAATATTTTCACTTGAGCAGCGACGGGAATATATATTCTGATCCAAACAATGAATTTACTGGCCTCAATATCTTTTATATCGATGAAGCATATAGAGATAAAACACTTACTGAACTGCAACGTAAATTGCTCGATTCAGCCAGAAATAAATTAAAGCAGTTGCGCCGTCTTCGACCCAGGCCGCATCTCGATGACAAAATAATCACTGCCTGGAATGGCATGATGCTAGCGGCGCTTGCGCGGGCATCGGTTGCTTTTAATGATCCGCTGTTGCTGGATGAAGCAATGCATGCCATCAGTTTTATTAAAAAGAATTTATACGATGCAAAAAATAAAATATTGTATCGACAATATCGTTCACAAAAAGCCGGTACGCAGGCAACGCTGGCTGATTATGCCTGGCTGATCAATGGTCTGTTAGAAGTTTACCAGGCAGGTAATGATGCCCACTTATTAAGCTGGGCTATAGAGTTACAAAACAGGCAAAATGAATTGTTTCTGGATGATAGTTCAGGTGCTTATTATGAATCTAGCGCTGAAGATGCAAACTTGTTATTTCGCTCGAAGAGTATTTTTGATGCTGCCCTGCCTTCGGCGAACGCCATCGCCTTATCTACTCTTCGCAAGTTAGCAGAACTATCAAAAAAAACCTCTCACAAAAAAGATTATTCAGCTCGTGCAGATAAGCTAGTCAGCAGCTTCGCCAAAGCCATCAATTATAATCCTGTCGCAGCCGGCATGTTACTTGCGATAGAAACTAAATAAAGTTCGGCTTTCGCATGTAGTAAAATAACACGATGATTTCACGACTCGTTTCTATTGCGCCTATGATGGGATGGACTGACCGCCATGCCCGTTATTTTTTGCGCCTTATTTCAAAGCATACGCTGCTGTATACCGAGATGGTAAATACCGGCGCGATGCTGCATAACAAACAAAAAGTTGGCGAGCAGCAGAGATTTCTTGCCTTTCATGCAGACGAGCATCCGCTGGCGCTGCAGCTCGGCGGTAGTGATCCGGCAGCGTTAGCACAAAGCGCGCTTATGGCTGAAGATGCCGGCTTCGATGAAGTTAATTTAAATGTGGGCTGTCCCAGTGACCGTGTCAAGTCAGGTAATTTTGGCGCCTGCATGATGGCTCAGCCAGAACTGGTAGCGGACTGTGTCTCGGCGATGATGACAAAAGTATCTATTCCGGTCACGGTTAAATGTCGGATTGGTATCGATGAAATGGAGGGTTATCAGCCATTGGAGCATTTTATCAATATCGTCGCAGGTGG
>JBFFVI010000012.1:0-16192 GCA_041570895.1 Gammaproteobacteria bacterium | reverse complement strand
TGAAGGTTTACGTCTATACCGTGAACTACCCGGAAGACATAAAAAAAATGCACAGACTTGGTGTCGATGGTGTTTTTTGCAACTTTCCGGAACGAGTGCTTGAAAACTATTCACAGGGTGAACATACCAACCGATGGTTATGACGGAGATTATCTACTGCGCTTTAAGTTTTAACAGCGGCAACATAAGATGAAGATATGGGTGGACGCCGATGCATGTCCTGTGGTGATAAAAGAAATTTTATTCAGAGCTGCAGAGCGCACAGAAGTTAAACTGACGCTGGTGGCCAACCAGGTGGTCAATATTCCTAAATCACGTTTCATTAATTATATTCAGGTGCCCCAGGGTTTTGATGTTGCCGATGATGAAATTGTTAAACGACTTGCTGCGGGGGATCTTGTCATCACCAGTGATATCCCACTGGCGGCAGAAGTCATCGAAAAGGGCGGTCAGGCACTCAACCCCCGCGGTGAGATGTATTCCGCTAACAGTATTAAAGCGCAATTAACCATGCGGGATTTTATGGAGACCATGCGTGCCAGTGGTATCAATACCGGTGGTCCACCACCGTTGAGCCAAAGTGATCGTAAAGCGTTTGCAGATCATCTTGATAAGATACTTATGCAATATGTAAAGAACACATAATGACATGAAATTATCAGGGACAAATGTCGATAAACCATTGCATTTTACGTGCCAGATTTAAGCGGGAAAAATTGTTGACTCTGAAAAACGGCGGTATATAATTCGCTCAGCTTGAAAGTAAGTCATATATTTATGTACACCATTTCGATGTTCCAAAGTAGTGCCTCGTCCTGTTCTTCATAAGTAATATCAACACGTTCTAGCCCAATGGTCTTAATGAAAAGGCTTCTATTACTCTTGAATAAATAGGTGACAATTATGTCTACAACTACTGGTACCGTTAAATGGTTTAATGAATCTAAAGGTTATGGTTTTATCAGTCCAGCTGAAGGTGGCGAAGATGTTTTCGTTCATTTTCGTGCGATCGTCGGCGATGGTTTCAAAACGTTAACTGAAGGTCAGGCCGTAAGCTACGAAGTTGAAACTGGTCCTAAAGGTCTGCAGGCTTCTCAGGTTCAGCCACAGTAGGAACCTCTGTATTTTAAAAAGCCCTGTACGATGAAAACATCGTACAGGGCTTTTTTTGTGTACTGCTTTATTCTAAGCGGCTACAGCAATAAATTTTGCCTTTGGCTTCATATGACTAAAGGTGTACCGGTAAAGTTTTTTTGAATGAGATCCAGGTGAAGAAATTGCTGATGTGTCTATTTTATCGAAGCATGGACGTAAACTGGATGCGCGAGACCTGGCATTATCATCAGGGCCGGGGCAATATAAAAAAACTGAAGCCAGCCAGGCGAACCAGTTTATCTGGGTCCCTGGATATGCAGCTTTGGTGGATAATCTTCATCAACCGAACTACGGATGATGGCAGCATAATCAATTTTAAGCCGGCTATAAACATCATCCAGTGACATCTTTAGGACGTTTGCGGTGATCGCACGGGCGACACCGGCGTGTGCTACCACTAATACATGTTTATCTTTATGCTCCTCAAGGATACGCTGGTAAGCATCCCAGACACGTTCTGAAAAAGCATCCAGTGGTTCTGCGCCTCTGGGTCGGTTATTCACCGGATCCTGATAAAAGTGATTCAGCGCTTCGCTATCTTCGGCAAGGATCTGCTCTGGTGTTTTGCCTTCCCAGCTGCCAAAACCGATCTCTTTCATATTGTCTTCGATACTGTAGGGTATCTGTAGATCGGCAGCCAGTTCCTGGCTAAATTCAAGACAACGTTTTAGTGGTGAAGAAACGATGTGTTGCCAGGGCGCGTCTTTGGCGACAGCGGCCCGCATCTGTGTCCAGCCTTTTTCTGTTAGCGGATCATCAACACTATAACCTCGGTAACGTCTGCCACCAACGGGTTCCCCATGCCGGATTACATCAATATAAGTCGTCATATTATTTAGCAGTTAAGTAAATATTCCACCCAGTGTCATCAAAGCGAGCATGCCTATCCAGACAACGACTGCACGCATTACCAGTGCCTGTGCAGCATGGATACTGGAGAGTTCATTTTCCATATCCAGATTATACATTGCGCCCAGACCGGTAGAAATAAGGACCTCGGCATTACTCTGTGAGAAATCGGAGGTGTGGGCACGATCTTTGTATGCATGGTAGGCACTATCGAAATTGCCTGTGAGCGCATATCCGGCTGCCAGCATACGTGCTGGAATCCATGCCATGATAGAGTGAATAAATTCTGAAAATTCAGCCAGCTCATTAAACTCGATCTGTTTGCTTAACTCTGAAATCAGGCGATACAGCATGCAACCAAAAGGACCTAAGATAATGAACCAGAAAATCGTGGCAAAAATACGTTCGTTAGCGACATGTAATATCGCTCGTGTCACATCGCTGGTCTGCTGGTCTGGTGAGGCGGATGCCGCGGTATCGGTAATGGTGCCGGCATAGTGTAATGCTTCATCTTCATCGCCCATGGTTCTGGCATGAAGATATGCCTCGATGTCAGTACTTAAACAGGCCGGTCCCAGGCAATAGATAAAAACGATTACACCAAAAACAAAACTTGGCAGATTAAATAAAAAATCATAAAGCAGGATCTGGATGCTGAGAATAAAAATTACCGGTAGCGCCAGAATTAAAATAAATTGTAGCGGAGGCATGAGTTTGCCAGTGAAACGCAATATCGATTGTGAGTAAAACTCAAACCATGCCATGTCACGCAGATCGTGCAGATGACGAAATGTGCGATCGAGAAATAGACCCAGGATGATTGAGATTAGTGCCATACGCTTAAAACTTTAAATAGAAGCTTTAACATTTGTTATTTTTATTAGCCTAACTATAGCTGTTTCTTTACAAATTTGCTTAAACCAGCGCCTTGCTAGTGAGGTTTAATTTGCTCCAGTCGAAGCCTGTACCCGGGTCGGTTTTGCGACCGGGGGCAATATCGCTGTGACCTGTAATATTATCTGATATCTGCGGATAAGCCTGTTGCAAGGCGGCGATCAGCAAGACTAATTGCCGGTATTGCTGGTCTTCAAAATAATCGGTATCGGTCCCTTCCAGCTCAATACCGATGGAGAAGTCATTGCAGTTATCACGACCCATGTAGCTGGATTGGCCCGCATGCCATGCGCGTTCATGAAAAGGCACAAATTGTACTATCTCTCCGGAACGTTTGATCAGGACATGTGAAGATACTTTCATCTGATGAATCTCTTGAAAATAAGGGTGCTGGTTTTTATCTAGTTGATTTTGAAAAAAATTTTCGATCGCATCACCACCGTATTTTCCCGGTGGCAGGCTGATCGAGTGTATGACGACTAATTCGATTGCGGTATTCTCCGGGCGAATGTCCTTATTGGGAGAGGGGCATTGTCTGCACTCATCGAGAAGTCCGGTTGTTGTATTTATTTGCATTGTTTGATTATAGCGGTTGAGTAGGAAATTTAGTTGTCATTATGAGGAACGGAGTAATCTTAATTGTATGATAGTACACTGATAGATTGCGGGTCTCGCCCCGCTGGCGAATGTGTTTTTTAGTTTGTACGACTTTTATGAATTTAACCCGTGTTTTTCGCCTTTGACGGGCGAGTCACTTTTCTTTATGAATAACATCCATGCTATTCACCCTTCGGGTCGAGCAGAGCTCGTTCAAATTTGTTCCAAACAAATTTAGTCTGTAGCAAAAGAAAAGTAACCAAAAGAATGCCATCCCGATTCATTTGCCCCGAAAAAAAGCGTTCGGGGTGCCTGAATCCTCAGGTGGTGCCTACGAGCCCGCCTTGACGCGCCATCCGTGCGCGAAAGGCTAACAGTCCACGATTGATAATTTTTTACTCTACCAACGGCAAAAATTCAGCAAACGAAAGAGGGGACAAAACAGGTGTCAGCCTTTCATTAAGTATTCTTTATATGGATACAGCATTATTGAAAGACCTTCTAAATAATTATCATCATATAATGAAGCAAGTAATATACTGGTGACAATGTAATATACAGTTAAATATTTTGTTAATTTATTTAGATAGATTAGCTTATCTTTCATTGTGTATATAATTTTAAGATGCGCTAACGCTTAAGCTCGCTTGACGGCTAAAGCGGATTTTCAAGGGGGGGGGTAATGCAGACTGGTAATGATGATATCGAAGCACGGGCTTTTATATTCGATCTATTGTCGGTGAGTTTTGCTTACCCGACCGAGGAGCTGTACCAGAGTTTACTGGATGGTCGTTATACAGAAGAACTAGAGCAGCAGGTATCAAAGCTGACAAATGCAGAACCCCTCGCCGACATGGTAGGCGAACTCGCTGCCTATTGCGATAATAATCCTGCTAGTGATTACAATGTGTTTGAAAGCGAATACATCAATTTGTTCGAATACAATAAAGATGCCACACCGCTACACCCCAACGCACATCTTTACAGTGACGATGAACCACAACCGGTATCAGTGTATCAGCGACTGAAGTCAAAATACCGTGACTTTGATATTGAGATGGCTTCGGATAAGGTGACTGAGCAACCTGACCACCTCAGTGTGCAGCTGGAGTTTTTTGCGTATCTGCATCGCCTGTTGCTGGAAGATAACGATGAAGGCAACCAACAGAAGATCAATAATGCGCTCAGTGATTTTTGTGTAGAGCTAGAGTGGACGCATCGCTTGGCGGAACAATTACGAACACGACCGGCACACGCATTTTACCAACCACTGGTATTATTTTTGTTGCTAATGCTGGAAACGGTATGCAACGAAAATGAAAAGTAACCGGTTAAGCGTTTAAAGCACGGTAAATTTTTCCGTAGATTCGTTATATCGCACCAGCAAATACCACAGCAGTAACATGCCGAAGGTGAACAGGTAAAACCAGGCCCAGCCGCCGAAGGTTTCGGGCAGGAACACTTGTATGCCGACTTTGCTGGCCTCGACCAGGTCAAGCGTCATTTCACGAGTGAGTAGATCCCAGCGTTTGACAAAAGCGCTGAATAACGAGCCGCTCCAGCTGAAAAAGAAAATGACAACCCATAGTTTGAGATGACCTTCACCCATGCGCCACAGTGAGCCGGAAGCACAGCCACCGGCAAATACCATGCCGATGCCGAAGATGAAACCCCCGATCACCGAACCTAGCCAGAAGGTAGCAGGGATGGGCAGGTAAGGGTCGATCATTTCTTTCTGTATGAGCAAGGAGTTCAATGGGATGCCCAGCGCCAGTGCTAGTATCATGGCTTTTGTCATGGTGCCTTCGCCGGTCATAAAGGGTTCGCGAAACACGCGCGAAAAACAGAAGCGCGAGCGGTGCAGAATAAAACCCAGTGCGAAACCTCCAATGACAATGATGCCGCGACTGATTAGCCGTTTGTCTTCGGAGGTGAACCAGCTTGCGGCCCACCACAACACAGCTGCGAGCACCATGAGTCCGATCAGGGGATAGTAAGTGTACAGTGCACCCTTGTTACTAGATACTGATGGCGGCGTCATGCCCCAGCTGATGTTTTCCATTACCCACAGCAAAGCCTTGAGGCCAATGAAGGCACCGGCCAGCAGTCCTACCCACATGGCCCAGCCAGCAGGTGATGCAAAAGTGAGCGGCGTAAAAAATCCGCCGGTAGTACAGCCGCCAGCGAATGAGGCACCGATACCCATCAACGTGCCGCCGATGGCGCCGGTAACGTATTCCTGTTTTGGTGGCCGGTTGATGCGAAACTGGTGAGCCAGCAGTGCAGCACTGAACGCGCCGAGAACCAGAGTGATGTCCATCAATGAAATGCGGTGCATCAACGGGCTGCGCAGTTCTTCTTTGATGCCTAGCAGCGGGCCCAGGCCTATGAAGTTGTTGAACCAGTCGCCCCAGAGCTTGAGGCCGCCAAAGACGCCCCAGAACAGGCCGCTGGCAGTGAGTGAAGAGGTGACTATGACCAGTAGTATGGCGCCGAGGTAGGGCGACCACTCGTCAACGAAGACTACCTGATAGTCTTCGCGTAGACCTTTAAGCCATCTAGTGGGCATGATTAGAGCCCGATGGGGAAGGTGATCTGGCCGGCGATAAGAACTACGTAGCGCAACATGAAACCACCAATGAGCACAGTGACTGGCACGATGATATCGATGTACCTGTGGCTGAGATATTTACCTTGATGAATCATTCTTGGAATGATCACCGCGAGTTCGATACCGGCAGGAATCAGCAGGCCGATGGCGATGACCCAGAACCAGAACATGATCGAGAGTTCACCACCAAACATGATTACACCTACGGCATCACGGGTATGCCCGATGGTGAGGTGAGCGTACATCAGGAACAGGAAGATAGTCATTAGCTCAAGGCCGATTAGCAGAGTGTCTGTGGTAGACAGTATGTAACCGCTTTCGTGGTAGTTGGCCTCAGCTGCATCATTGAGTTGCCGGCGATGCATTATAGCTCGTACCAGAATGATAGAGGCAATACCAGTGGAGAGCGAAGACAACAGGAACAACAGTGCCAGTATCGGTGAGTTCCAGAATGGGCGAGCAGGCAATGCGCCTAGCAGTACGCCGGTATAAACGGCTACTCCAATACCCAGTGGGATACCCACCCATGCAGTCATGCGCCTCAGTTTTTCCTTTGAATCACCTGGAGCGGCATCACGCGACAGGAAGGTATAAGCGTAGAGTATGCTGACACCAAGAAAAGCACTGAGCAGCCAGGTGCCAATCGACATCGGCGACATGTTAATGACCAAGTAAAGATTCAAAAAACGGAACCAGTGTCCGGCCTGGAAAGAACCAAGTTCGAAGACCAGCAGGGCGCTACCCAGCATGACTGGTATAGGTGCGATGAAGGCACCATAGCGAGCTACGTCAAAGTATTTTCCAGTGGGACCGCCGCGTAACAGTACCGAAGCACTGGTTGTTAATGCGCCGGCGCCAAGCCCTGCCATAAAGAGGTAGAGAACGACGGGTAATCCCCAGGTTGTTTCATGCATGGCTACTACCTCCTCTTATTATCATCGCGGTGAGTGGTAACGCGAATATGTTGATTCGGGAAACGCACGTCATGTTCATCAGCGTAGTCAATGCCGATGTAGAATACGTTGGGCTTGGTTCCCATTTCCGGACGTAATACAGTGACCGCATTTTTTGCAATCATCCGTGAAATTTCGCTATTGGGATCATTGAGGTCGCCGAAAATGCGTGCACGGTTAAAGCAGCTGGCAACGCAGGCGGGTTCCATTCCAACAGCGAGACGATCAACGCAGAAGTCGCATTTGTCTGCAGCGCCAGTTTCCGGGTTAATGAAACGTGCATCATAAGGACATGCCTGTATGCAGTATTTGCATCCGATGCAGATTTCCGGATCGATCACCACGATGCCATCATCACGAATATAGGTAGCATTGGTTGGGCACACTGAGGTGCATTGCGGTGTTGAGCACTGGTTGCAAAGACGCGGCAGGAAATGCAGGGTGGCATCCGGGAAAGTACCTTTTTCAGTGTACTCCACCCACGAACGGTGGTGAGCTTCCGGCACGTTGTTTTCGGCACGACAGGAAATACTGCAGGCATGGCAACCAACACAACGACGAGTATCGATTAGCATACCATAGCGTGGTTTGTGCTCGATGGCCTTGGCTATTGCCGAAGGAGATAACGCGGTGCTTGCGAGTGCTACCGAGGCGGTACTCACAGCTTTTATAAATTCGCGACGGCTCGATGGTTTTTTTGTGTTTAGTATATTCATCGTTATGCTCCCGTCATAATTTTGTGATTTCAACAAATGTTTCGTGCAGGGCCTGGTTGTTGGAAATCTTGTCGGCCTTGCTTTCCATTAATACCTGGTCGGCACCGCCCTTGCCGTAAAGCGTGGTTTGACCTGCCGAGTTGGTGCCAAACCCGTGGGTGATGAACACCGTGTCGGGCCGAATGCGCGGTGTGACATAAGCCTTGATGGTGATTTCACTCACCTTGCTTTTCACCCTGACATATTCACCGTTCTCAATGCCTTTCTCGCGTGCAACATCGGGGTTGATCCAGACGTCGTTTTCCGGGTGAAGTGCGTTGAGCCAGCGATTGTTCTGGTTAGTGGAATGGGTGAACCAGGCATAGCGGCCAGTGACCAGACGTTGTTTGCCTTCTTCGACAACAGGTGCTTCATACACCGGGATGGGGTCGTAACCGTTGCGGCGGAAACGTTCGGACACAAATTCAATTTTTCCAGACGGTGTTTTGAAAGCCTTCTTACCACTACGGTACTGGCCCATTTCTGGAGCTTTAGTGGGTTCGAACCAGGAGCCAGTTTTGCTCAGGCTCGCCCTGTCCACGGGCAGGGGCTTCAACTGCGTATCGATAAAGTCTTCGATGGTGAAGTTGAAAGCATCCTTGATCGGAGTTTCGTACTTGTGCCGTGCATCGAGTTTTTCGCCAAGTCCCTGACAGATTTCGAGCAGTGTCCTGGCTTCGCCCTGTGGTTTCACAGCAGGCTGGCGTATACCGATGTATTTCACCGCACCGCCTGGATTCCAGATCGGATCGAGTCGTTCCAGGTACAGGGTTTCCGGCAATATGATGTCTGCCATCCACGCGGTTTGCGAAGGTTGTACATCGATAGCGCAGATGAAATCGAGTTTTTTCATCATCTCAAGCGTTTTATTGCTATCAGCGACTGCGGCCAGCGGGTTCTGTTTGTAAATCATCCAGCCCTTGATCGGGTACTTGCCTTTATCGTTGAGGATAGTGTCGCGCAGGTGGATATAACCACCATCACCGTGGTTCGCCAGTGGGTAGCTGTTTTCATCAAAGCCATCAACGCGATCTGCAATATTGAAGGGTTCGATTTCCCAGTCATAGGCACCGAGTTTGACCTTACCTGCGTTGTAGAAATTACCACCACGCACGTCAAAAGCACCGAGCAGCGCCATCAACATAGGCAGTGTGCGACGGAACTGGGTGTCGTTGGTGTACCAGGAACTGCGGCGTCCGGGGTAGATAACAACAGCGGGTGCAGCGGCTGCCATTTCCATCGCCATGTCGATAATTTTCTGTGCAGAGATATCGGTTTCTTTTGCTGCCCACTCGGGTGTGTATTGTTCGACGTGTTTTTTGAGTTCTTCGAAACCGATGGTAGCGTTGGCGACAAATTCCTTGTCGTACAAGTTTTCCTTGATGAGTACGTGCATTAGTGCCAGCGTTAGCGCCATATCGGTACGTGGCCGGATAGGAATCCATTCGCCCTTGGACGCAGTCACGGTCATGCGCGGATCCACGGTGACCAGCTTGGCACCTTTGGTCATGGCTTCAATCAGTTGCCTGTTATGCGGTAGTTCAAAAGATTCCATGCGGTTAGCACCGAACATCAGGATGTATTTTGAATTCGGCAAATCACAATCGGGTACCGGGCCCATGGTGCCGAAGTAACCGACATTGCGAGAAGCCAGGCACAAGGTAGCGTGGCGAACAAAGTTAGGCGTACCAATGTGTTTTCCCAGTTTTATAAAAAAACGTTCTGTAAGGTCGGTGCAGGATGACCATAACAGGCTTTCGGCACCGTATTTTTCGACAATATTGGAAAGCTTGTCAGCGGTGTATTCCAGAGCTTCGTCCCAAGATGCACGGCGCCACTTGCCTTCGCCGCGTTCGCCAACACGAATCAGTGGGTACTTGATGCGATCAGGGTCGTACAGTGCCATGATACCGGCCTGACCTTTGGCGCAGGTGCCACCACCGGTTTTAGGGTTGACCGGGTCACCGTCAATTTTCTCCAGCACGCCATCAACTACGTGGCAACGGATACCGCAGCGGTTAACACACATGTTGCAGACCGAGGGGATGATGTCACCATAAGCCCATGAAGACGGTTTAGGAGGAATTTTCGCATTCGCGGTGAAGGAGCGCATGGATAAAGCGGCACCACCTGTTGTTGCTGCGCATAAGCCGAGAAAACCTCTTCGACTGACACCTTTTTGTTTTTTCTGTAGTACATCCATGATATGTACTCCGATTGTTGTTAATTTATTTAATCTATCTTTTTCCTAATTGCATGTTGCTGGTGTATCGGAATCTTTAGCGCCGCTAACGGCGAACTTACGCACGTCAGCAAGCAGTTGTTCATTGCTCAATTTAAGAAAACGTTTAGCAGCTTTGTTGCTGTCGCTTATGCTTTCGCGGTATTTGGTGCTTACGTAATAGGAAACACTGGCATTGGTCTTGCCGGTCTTATCGTGAGCGTCGGCGTCAAAATAGGCGCTCCACTGTTCCATAGTGTAGTCAGCCGGGGGAATGGTGCGTTCTGCAGTCGTCATGTGGCAAACGGTGCAGACCATTTTGAAATATACCTGACCGCGTTTCTTGTTGGGCTTGTCGGCGGCAAATGTACCGAAGGAATAGGTTAGTATCAGACTAATTACACTTAAAAAAACCAGCCACTTTTTTGTGAAACGCATCATGTGTTCCTCCCAAGAATCAATTTATTTAAATCATTTCTTTATATTCTTTCCTTAGCATTAGTTTGTTAGCATATACTTCTATATATACCCAAATTCGCTAGTATTGCAATACTCATCGTCATAATAGTTGATACATATCAATTGTTATGATGAGTATTATTGGGACCAGCAATATGGTGAGCCAGTATGCGAAATACGTAGTGTGAAAGTGCCTGAATTACAACATGATTTTAGCCATGTCGTCGTTTACGGGTTCTATAGTTCCCGACAAGGCCTGAGGCAGTTGAGCGCGTGTATGATGACTAAATCGATGACGGTATTCTCCGGGCGAATGTCCTTATTAGGAGAGGGGCATTGTCTGCATTCATCGAGCAGCCCGGTTGTGGTATTTATTTGCATGAGTTGATTATAGTTGTCGTTAGATGAAAATAAACTTCATACTTATTATTTGATATTGCGGGTCGCGCCCCGCCGGCGAGTTACTCTTTTGCTACAGCCCAAAAGAGTAACCAGAAAAGGCCGCCACTACAACTGCGGCCCTGTAAAAAACACAGGGATTCCCATTGAAGCAGTGCTGGTATCATGCTGTGAAAAAACTCGCAGAAGGCGCTCAGACAGCTTTCACAGAAAGCTCATGATAACAGCACTGTTTCAATGGCTTGTTTAAGGTGGATAAAGGTCAAAAGATAAACAGTAGTGATATTGAGGTGGCGTTTAAATAGGCGCTTTTTTGATTAGAGGTTTGTTATTCCCCTTTTGTTTGCTGAATACCTGGGTGTTGGTAGGGCAAATTCGCCAGGGAAGGCGAATTTAGTCCTGTGCGCCTGGATGGCGCATCAGGGCGGGCTCGTAGGCAACGCGCAGGTATTCAGGTACCCCGAGCGCTCTTCTCGGGGCAAACGAGACGGGATGGCATTCTTTTGGTCACTTTTCTTTTGCTATTGAAAGAAAAGTGACTCGCCGTCAGGGCGAAAGCCAAAAGTTGAAAGATAAGCACTAGCGTTGATGCTCACTCGACTATATCGTAAATATATTTCCACCGAATGAACAATTCTCAAATACTATCGAGTAAAATGCGCCGCTTGTATGACGTATTCACAGCAGCAACCAACTAACAAACCCGGGCTTAATCCACAGCAGCGAGAGGCGGCACGTACTATTGATGTACCGATGCTGGTACTGGCTGGTGCGGGTAGTGGTAAAACCCGTGTCATAACCGAAAAAATTGCCTACCTTATCGGCGAGTGCGGTATCGCACCGTCTCGCATCGCGGCTGTGACTTTTACCAATAAATCAGCGCAGGAGATGAAAAGCCGGGTAAAAAAACTGGTAGGCGGCAAAGCCAGCCGAGGTCTGCGGGTTTCGACATTTCATCGCCTGGCACTAAATATTCTGCAGAAAGAATATGTTGCGCTGGATTATAAGGCTGGTTTCTCAGTGTTTGCTTCCGCTGACTGCATTACGGTGTTGTCTGAATTACTGAAAGTCACGGGTGAACGTGGCCTGGATGCGGCTGAATCTGCACACTGGCAGATCTCGCAATGGAAAAATGATGGCATCATGCCGGAGCAGGCCACACTTTACGCCGAAGATGATAGACAGTTTGGTATCGCCAAATTATACAGCCAGTATCAGCGACAGCTACATGCCTATAATGCTTTTGATCTGGATGACCTGATCCTGCAGACCGCGAACCTGTTTGCAACACGTGAAGATATCTTACAGAAGTGGCAGCATAAAATTCATTATTTACTGGTCGATGAGTATCAGGATACCAATGCTGTGCAATACCAGATCGTCAAGTTACTGGCAGATAAACGCCAGTGTCTGACAGCAGTGGGTGATGATGACCAGTCGATCTATGCCTGGCGTGGGGCGAAACCTGAAAATCTTGAACAACTAGAAAAAGATTTTTCTAATCTGAAAATAATTAAACTCGAACAAAATTATCGTTCTACAAGTCGCATCCTAAAACTTGCTAATGAACTAATAAAAAATAATCCTCACGTCTA
Organism: Gammaproteobacteria bacterium; assembly: GCA_041570895.1. Lineage (GTDB taxonomy): Bacteria > Pseudomonadota > Gammaproteobacteria > SZUA-229 > SZUA-229. Next base: position 3,704 of record JBFFVI010000012.1, on the reverse strand, counting down.
TGAGAAAAGGCTGTGGAGTGAGCTAGGTATGGGAGACGGTGTTCGTCTGATCCAGTGCCACAGTGAAGAGGATGAAGGTGAGCGAGTCTGTATGGAATTACAGTCGCACAAGATTCAAAGACAGACAAAATATAAAGATTATGCAATCTTATATCGCGGTAATTTTCAGGCGCGTGTATTCGAAACCTATCTGCGCGGCATGCATATACCCTATGTTGTCAGTGGCGGTATCTCTTTCTTCGAACGTACGGAGATCAAAGATATCGTGGCTTATTTGAGGTTACTGGTTAACCCGGATGATGATGCCGCTTTCCTGCGATGCATTAATACGCCGCGACGAAGTATCGGTGCAGCGACATTAGAGAAGCTGGGAAAATATGCGACCAAAAGAGAAGTCAGCATGTTGACCGCCTGTGGCGAAGTTGGTCTGGAATCAAAAATATCAAAAAGTGCTTACAAGAATCTTAGTATATTCACCGACTGGCTATTACGGTTGTCGCATCGCGCTGAAGATGACTCTGCTACTGAAATAATGCAGCAGTTACTCGATGATATAAATTATGAGAGCTGGTTGCGTGAACAGAGCAAGGATATTGAGACAGCAGAACGGCGCTGGAAAAATGTAATGGAGTTGATGGACTGGCTTGGCCGCTTGCAGAAAAAAGACGCTGATGCCGGAGTCGCTGAATTAATGGCACAACTCTCATTGATGGATATCCTGCAACGTAACCAGGATGAATCAGACCTGGATGCTGTGCAGTTGATGACTTTGCACGCGGCAAAAGGTCTGGAGTTTCCACATGTGTTTCTGGTCGGGTTCGAAGAGGAATTAATCCCGCATGTCACCAGTATCCAGGAAGATAATATAGAAGAAGAACGCAGGCTGGCTTATGTCGGCATCACCCGTGCAGAAAAAAGTTTAACCATGACGATGGCGCGAACAAGAAAACGCTATGGTGAAAAAATTATCTGTGAACCCAGCCGTTTTCTCGATGAGTTGCCGGAAGATGAGATCGAATGGCTGGGTGGCAAGGCCTCAAAAGAAAAATCCACGCAGGATAAAGGTAAGTCACACCTTGCTGGTTTGAAAGCGCTTCTGGGGTAGCGGATAACAGTCATTATATTGAATGACATCAATGTAGACCATGTAGCAATTTCAGCGATATATAGTTTTTCTGTATCCGTTCCAACACTCTCTTATTCCACTATCTTCCGCGCGGCTTCTAATACTTTACATATATGTATTATTACCACTGGGACATTGTTCCTCATAAATTGTGATAGTAGTGTTGTTTGCGTTAATTAATAACACGTGATCTAGCACAGGAGATGCAGTTGGAAGCAAAACTTTATTACCCTAATATGCAGAACTTCACTATGGATGTAAACGGAGAGAGTGTCCTCTGTGACGGCGAAGGATATTTGCTGGACCTGGAAGCATGGTCAGAAGACTACGTTCACGCTTCTGCAAAGCGTGAAGAACTGGAGCTACATGATGAACACTGGCAGGTGATATATTTTATTCGTACTTTTCATGACAGGTATGGGGTTCAGGCGCCGGTGCGAGATATGATAAAACATTTTAAAAAAATCTGGGGAAGGAAAAGGGTAATAGCAGATACCTGCATCAGATCTTTCCGAAAGGCGGGCCTCAGAAGCAGGGTAATCGGCTGGCAGGTGTGCGTAAGCCGAAAGGTGAACATTGATTTAGTTATTAGTTAGCGATTCTCCCAGGTGAGCTTGGAGGTGGTCAGCATTTTCAGGTCCTGGGGTTTTGCGATGCCGTATCCTTGAACAAAATCGACACCGATATCTTCAAGGATTACTTTGATTTCGTCGTTTTCTACAAATTCAGCAATGGTTTTTTTGCCCATCGCTTTTGCGATACCGGTAATCGATCTCACCATCTCCTGATCGATGTCATCATTTGCGATATCACGCACGAACATGCCATCTATCTTTATATAGTCTACTGGCAAGTTTTTAAGATAAGCAAATGAAGATAATCCGCTACCAAAATCATCGAGTGCAAAGCAGCAGCCCATCGCATTGAGTTCAGAGATAAACTCAGTTGCTTTTGTCAGGTTAGATATAGCGGCTGTTTCGGTAATTTCAAAACATATTTTTTCATGATCAATCCTGTTGAGTGATAATTGATCCTTAACAAAATTTAAAAAATGTTCATCGCCGACAGACTGGCCGGACAAGTTTATTGCACACTTGTTTAGCTTATTTGTTATGGTAGGATTATTCGATAACCATTCAAAGGCGTGAGTGACGACCCACTGATCTAACTGAACCATGAGGTTGTAGCGTTCCGCTGCGGGAATGAACGCGCCTGGAGGGATTAGTTCACCATCTTCACCTATCATACGCACCAATAACTCGATACCAAAAGAATCCTGATGTTTCTGTTTGAGTGGAAAAATTGACTGGTAGTGTAACTCAAAGTTGTTCTTTTCTAATGCTTGTGCGATCTTGGAAACCCACTGCATTTCACCGCGTCGGCTTTCGATGTCACTGTCATGCTCTTCTGCGATATGAATTCGATTGCGACCGCCGTCTTTTGCGCTATAACAGGCGGCATCTGCAGTTGCCATGACATTGGCTATGTCCTTGCTGTGATGATTGATTTGAACTACACCTATGCTTGCACCGACTTTAAAGGTTGAGCCTTCCCAGGCAAAATGAAAATCCTGGATTGCATGGAGTATCTCTGTCGCCAGTTTGACAGAGTTTTCGTGATCACAGTCTTCTAACAGGACGCCAAATTCGTCACCGCCAAGTCGTGCGATGGTGTCATGCCCTCGTACCTGACGATGTAGTAGTGATGAAAGTTGACGAAGCAGCTCATCGCCGGCAACGTGTCCGCAGGTATCATTGACTACTTTGAATTCATCCAGATCGAGATAGAACAATGCGTGCACACTATCTTCCTCCCTGGAGGATCGGATCAGGGTGTTCAGGCGTTTCTCAAACTCATAGCGATTGATTAACCCGGTGAGTGCATCGTGGCATGCCTGGAAAGATAACTGTCTGCGTAATTCTCGTTCCTGGCCAACATTGCGAAACGCTAAGGCTGTTCCTATTCGCTTATTGTTATCCTCCAATATAGGGGTGACAGAAAAATCTATGGGGATAGATTCACCATTCAAATTGACCAGTATGGCTTTGTTGACAACGTTCAGTGTTTTCTCAGTATTACTGGTCTCGTGAGCGTAGAGGTTGTAGTTATGCTTGGAGCCATCCTCTGAAACATTGAAAATATCGATGATGGCTTTTCCTTTCGCCTGTTTGAATGCCCAGCCTGTCATCTGTTCGGCGAGTGAGTTCAGGTAGTTGATATTGCCTGCTGCATCCGTTGTAATTACGGCATCGCCGATCGACTCAAGCGTTACCTGTGCGAACACGGCTTCTTTGGCACGTGAGGCATATTTTATTACAGACCAGGCGATAGACAAGCCGATGATAAATGCGGCCAGGGCAAAAGATCCAACTTTTATGATGGTCGAGTGGTACGATGTATTAGCATCTTCAAGTGACTGTTGCGCTGCCAGCTGCTGATATTCGAGCATTCTGGAGAGTTGTTCCAGTACCAGGTTTTGATTGGGGATGGCCTCTTCTACAAAAACCCGGTTTGCCTCGGTCGTCTCATCGTTGATGAGTAATTCAACGACAGATTCCATGATCGGAACAGCCTTCTG
>JBFFVI010000011.1:0-16921 GCA_041570895.1 Gammaproteobacteria bacterium | reverse complement strand
TCTCGTAATACATCGCGAGATGCAGCTTAAATCTCATTACGGCGAGCCTCGTAATAACTAACTAAATACAACACTTTTTATATTCGGAATAGAATCATGTTAGCAACTGCAAATATCACTATGCAATTTGGCGCCAAGCCACTGTTTGAAAATGTCTCAGTCAAGTTTGGCGACGGTAACCGTTATGGTCTGATCGGCGCAAACGGCTGTGGTAAATCCACCTTCATGAAGATCCTTGGCGGTGACCTGGAGCCTTCAGCAGGTAATGTTTCAAAAGATCCCAATGAACGTATCGGTAAATTAAAACAGGACCAGTTTGCCTATGAAAAATTTTCTGTGATCGATACCGTCATCATGGGCCACGAAGAGTTGTGGGCAATCAAATCTGAAAAAGATGCAATCTATGCTAACCCTGAGATGACAGAAGCCGACGGTATCCGTGCCGGTGATCTTGAAGCCGAATTTGCCGAGATGGACGGTTACTCAGCTGAAGCACGCGCAGGTGAACTGCTGTTAGGTCTGGATATTCCTTTAGAGCAGCATTATGGCCCGATGAGTGAAGTTGCCCCCGGTTGGAAACTTCGCGTGCTGCTGGCGCAGGCGTTATTTGCTGAGCCCGATATCATGCTGCTGGACGAGCCGACCAATAACCTCGATATTAATACCATTCGCTGGTTGGAAGATATATTAAATCAGCGTAAATGCACCATGGTCATCATCTCTCATGACCGTCACTTCTTAAACAGTGTATGTACACACATGGCTGATCTGGACTACGGTGAGATACGTTTGTATCCGGGTTCATACGATGATTACATGATCGCATCAACCCAGGTGACCGAACGTCTACAGGCTGATAACGCCAAGAAAAAAGCACAGATAGCAGAATTGAAATCTTTCGTTAGTCGTTTTTCTGCCAATGCTTCGAAATCAAAACAGGCAACATCACGTGCCAAACAGATAGATAAGATTCAACTGGCTGAAGTAAAACCTTCAAGTCGTAAGAATCCTTATATCTACTTTGAAGAAGATAAAAAATTACACCGCCTGGCACTAGAGGTTGAAGGTCTGGCGAAAAGTTTTGATGATTACCTGTTTGCTAATCTTGATCTGATGGTAGAAGTTGGTGAACGTGTTGCCATCATCGGTCCTAATGGCATCGGTAAAACAACTTTATTAAGATGTTTATACGGCGATCTCGAAGCCTCTGCCGGTACCGTAAAGTGGTCTGAAAACTCTCAGCTTGGTTATTATGCACAGGACCATACTGCTGATTTTGAACAAGATAAATCGCTTTACGACTGGATGAGCTACTGGGGCAAAGAAACTGACGACGAACAGTCCATCCGTGGCACACTGGGACGTTTATTGTTTTCGACTGATGATATCAATAAAAAAGTCAGTGTCATCTCTGGTGGTGAACAAGGTCGCATGTTGTTTGGTAAATTGATGCTGCAGCGTAATAACATCCTGTTGATGGATGAGCCGACTAATCACCTTGATATGGAATCGATCGAATCCCTTAACCTCGCGCTTGAAAATTACCCGGGTACGCTGTTCTTCGTCAGCCATGACCGTGAATTTGTATCGTCTTTGGCTACACGCATTATCGAGATGACACCTAAAGGCCTGGTAGATTTCCGTGGTAGCTATGAAGAATACCTCAGCAGCCAGGAAATGGACCAGGGAAAGCGTAAGGCTTCGTAGTAATTTTTAAAAGCTTTAACCGCAGTGGCGCGGAGACGCAGAGAAAACACTAAAACTGTTTTTTTATACTCTACATCTCCGCGCCACTGCGGTAAATTCTATAGAGCTTTTCTTATCATGAAAAAAATTGCTGTTTTTGTTGATGTTCAGAATATTTATTACACAACACGTGATACCTTTGGCCGGCAGTTCAACTACCGAAAATTCTGGCAACAGATAAGTGCTGAAGGTGATATCGTTATCGCTAATGCTTATGCTATCCAGCGTGCTGATGAGCAACAGGCAAAATTTCAGGATGCGCTCAAACATATCGGTTTCACGGTAAAACTCAAACCTTATATTCAACGCAGTGATGGTTCAGCCAAAGGTGACTGGGATGTCGGTATAACGATCGATATCATGGAGGCGGCAAAAGATGTCGATACTGTCGTGTTGTTATCCGGCGATGGTGATTTTGATATGTTGCTGCAGAAAATAAGAAAGGATTACGACGTTACTGCCGAGGTTTATGGCGTAGCTGCACTTACTGCTAATTCACTTATCGACGCAGCCAGTCACTATCATCGAATAGATGAAGACCTGTTGTTATAGTCAATATAACAATCTATTGATGATTGTTAACTCTTTTTCAGGACCCTGAAAATCACATCAACCGTTATATCCAGTTTGTCCAGGCTACATGCTGCCCGCCTGCCCTCATTTGAGGCCCGATAGAAATGAGGCGTCATGATAAGTAACTGCTTGATTTTCTCATTAGTGTTGATTTTTTCTTTAAACGTTAGTGCTTCGCTTTCTATTAAAGCGAATCCTTCCCTTTCAATTTGTGTCGGACCAGATCGATCCTGTTTTTTCACCTGCGGGTATATTATTTTTCGCAGCTCTGTTAAATGATCAGGGCCTGGATCGAGTAGGATGATTTTGCCGCCAGGTTTTAATACTCTATAAAAAGCATCGACACTCATAAAGCCGAACAGGCATAAAATAATATCGACACTGCCATCTTGCACTGGTGGTTGTCTGTTGGTACCGACCAGCCAGCATATCTGTTTATTTCTCTTGCTTGACTGGATGATGGCATCTTTAGATATATCGAGACCGATAAAAGATAAAGTCCTATCTTCCTGTAGATCAATCAGGGAGTTAAAGATAACATCAAGATAATACCCCTCACCGCAACCCGCATCCAAAATGCATATTTCGTCATCTGTAGTGATCTGGTTTATAACAATCGCAGTTAACTTATTGGCAATTTTTTCATAGATGCCAGAATTTAAAAATTCTGTCCGAGCTAAAACCATGGCTTTGCTGTCACCGGGTTGTTTTGAGCGTTTGTGCTGGACGGGTAACAGGTTGACGTAACCCTGGCGAGCGATATCGAAACTGTGCCCGTTGGCACAGACGAATTGTCTGTTATTCTGTTCGAGTTTGTCGCCGTCTATCGGACAGCTAAGGTTGTGAGCTTGTATTATATTCATACTTATCTGTTAAGCCGTGATTCGTCTGTTCAAATAAAAAACTCAGGGAGATTATGCTAGACAAAATAAGCTGACGAAATTCAAAATATACTTTGCTGTTAGACTATTCTAAGGATGAGAATAACGTAACATAAAGTATCCTGAACAGGTTTTGAGGTAACGCTATTCTTCTGTTTTTATGGTCAGGATATCACAAGGCATAGCATGAATCACAGCATTGGCAGTAGAGCCTAATAGTAAACTTATGCCATGCCTGCCATGTGAACCCATTATCACCAGGTCGCACTGTTGATCATTTACAAATGTCGATATTTCATGCTTAGGTGTACCGACTCGCACTTCTAACCCGGCATTTTTTAAGTGATGCTTTTTGCTTAAATCTTGCAGATGTGTTTTAGCTTGCTCGATCAATACTTCTTCATCAACGAGCCAATTGTTAACCAGCAACGGTTCATTGGTAAAATCGATCGGAGGCAGATACTCTACGACATGTAGCAGACTAAGCCTGGCTTTATCGCGTGCTGCGATAATACAGGCTTTGCTTAGAACTTGATCTGCCGATTTAGAGAAATCAATGGCCACTACTATATGTTTATAGGCACTCATGTTTTTACTCCTGATAAAGTACTTTATATAACTTAAGTATACTCCACTAGTCGTTTAATAATCTAATCTGCTATCATGTGTCGCCTCAAACCAATCGTATTTATCATGGCAAGTACCTTTAGGGTATAAATCACACTAACAGCCTTCACTATGTCAAATAAACCCGTTCAAACTGATGTCATCATCATCGGCGCCAGTGCATCAGGCTTGATGTGTGCCATCGAAGCTGGAAAACGCGGACGTAGAGTCATCGTGCTGGATCACGCCAATAAAGCCGGTAAAAAAATACTGATGTCAGGTGGCGGCCGCTGCAACTTCACCAATGTGGATGTCGATCCAGATAATTTTATTTCACATAATCCGCATTTTTGTAAATCGGCACTAAGTCGCTATACACAGTGGGATTTTATTGCGCTGGTAAATGAATATCAAATCCCCTACCATGAAAGAGATCTGGGTAAATTGTTCTGTGATGATAGTGCGAAAGACATTCTTAACATGTTACTGGCAGAGTGCAAAAAGACAAAGGTAAATATTCAATTAAATAGTGATATTAAGACTATTAATAAAGACGATGATGAAAGCTTTGTTGTCGATGCTAGCAGCGGACGTTACAGGTCAGAGTCGCTAGTCATCGCCAGTGGCGGTCTGTCTATTCCCAAAATGTGTGCCAGCCCATTAGGTTACAAAGTCGCCGAACAGTTCGGTCATCATATCTGGCCAACTTCACCAGGACTGGTGCCACTCACTCTGCAACCTCATGATAAAGAAAAGCTAGAGTCGCTTTCTGGAATCTCAGTTGAATGTGATGTCAGTAATGAGCGTATTCACTTCAAAGAAAACATCCTGTTCACACATCGTGGCTTAAGTGGCCCGGCAATATTGCAGATCTCATCATACTGGCAGCCAGGTGAAACTATTGATATAAACCTGTTACCAGATCTTGATGTTGTCAAACTACTTACAGCGCGTCAGGCATTGACGCCAAATATAAAATTAAAGACGTTGTTGTCAGAAGTACTGCCTAAGCGTTTGCTGCTTTCCCTGTTTGATCAGGCGGCATTAGATAAACCATTGCAGGAATTATCCAGTATTCGTATTAGTGAGATAGCCAGACAACTGCAGCAGTGGCAGATAAAACCTGGTGGTACTGAGGGTTACCGTACCGCCGAGGTTACTCTTGGCGGTGTTGACTGTGATGAACTATCCTCCAAAACGATGCAGTCTAATAAAGTCACGGGGCTGTATTTTATCGGTGAGGTCGTTGATGTCACCGGCTGGCTGGGCGGTTATAACTTTCAGTGGGCATGGTCTTCAGGTTGGTGCGCTGGCCAGGTAGTTTAATAAGCGCCCCATTTTTATCCCCTATTTCGTTCAGCTTTCGTTCATTCGATTAACGGTAAATTACAGGCATCGGGTAAAACCCGGTTTTTATAATTAACTGGAGATTGAAAATGAACATTATTTCACAGCTGAAAACTATGTCTTTGATCAGTGCTGTCGCTTTGGGATTGATATTATCACCAGCACTTTCGATGGCCGATGATGGCAATCGTGGTCACAAGAAAAATCAATATTCCCATGATCGTGGCCAGGCACATAACAAGGCTAAAAATAAAGCTGGTCACCGCATAGGCTCTCATAACAAACAGAAGCACAGTTATGTTGTCAATCCGATGGGACATCGCGGCCATGTAAAACCGAGTCATAAACACAGATCAGATCATCACTATGATCGCGCTCGTAAAAACCATAACTATCATAAACATGGTGGTCATGGCCATAATCATAATTATGTTTACTCAAGTCACTCACATAGCCATTATGTGAACCATGATCACGCTCATCGAGGTGAGTATGTGGATTTAGATAATCTGAGATTCATGTTTGGTTTACACACTGGAAATTTTGACATCATCTTCCGTGATTAGACGCCCTTATGCCGGTTAGCAGTTGCTGTTGCTGTAGGTTTGTGCAATTCTGCTGGCCGGCTGATGTGTTTCGATCATTGGTTTAAGCCGACATTGCAGTGTAAACTTCAACTACTTAATAATGGCGGCTAATTTATGAAAACAACTCTCTTTACCCTGCTTCAAACGGTAATACTTGCGATGTTGCTGGTTTTTAATGCTCCGCTGCAGGCAGCGTCTGATACTATTGATAAACAACAGGCGGTTAGTATCGCACAGCAGTCCTATCCTGGTCGGGTACTGTCGGTCAAACTTATAGATGATATCTACCAGGTCAAAACCTTGAGTGAGGATGGTGAGGTTCGCGTCATCCTGATCGATGCCAGAAGTGGAAAAGTGATCACAGGATCATAATCATGCGCATTCTGGTTATCGAAGACGAACAGGAATTACTGACTGATATTAAAACGCGCCTGCAATCCGAAGCTTATATAGTAGATACCAGTGCCGAAGGTAATGAAGGCTATTTCTTTGCGACCGAATACCCGCTTGACGCGGCTATTATCGATATCGGTCTGCCCGGTATGAGCGGCATCGAAATCATTAAAAAACTGCGCCAACAAGGCTCTACCCTACCCATTTTGATCCTTACTGCACGTAGCCGCTGGCAGGAAAAAGTTGAAGGTCTGGAAGCCGGTGCCGATGATTACCTGGTGAAACCCTTCCAGATGGAAGAGCTGCTGGCACGATTAAAAGCCTTATTACGCCGTGCTAGCGGTTCAGCCAGTACCGAACTGAGCTGTGGTTGTCTGACGCTGAAACTGGAGACCCAGCAGGTGCTGCGAGATGCTGAAGTGGTCGATATCACTGCATTCGAATACCGCATGCTGGAATACCTGATACGCCACTCGAACGAAGCTGTCTCCAAAACCCGGCTGGCAGATTATCTGTATCCGCATGATGACGACCGTGACAGTAATGTTATCGAAGTATTGATCGGCCGCTTACGTAAAAAGCTCGATCCGGATGGATCACTAAAACCGATCGAAACCCTGCGTAACCGCGGTTATCGTTTTACCTTGTGTGATAAACAATAACGGTCTGTCTGGATGTCACTAAATCAACGGATTATCCTCAGCGCAACACTGGTCCTGGTTATCTTCATTACCCTGACAGCCGCCGCACTGGATCGTGCTTTTGTTGACAGTAGCGAAATCGCCCTGCGTGATAGATTAACCAGTCAGTTATATGCGCTGATGGCAGCGGCTGAGATAGACAAAACTGGCGTTATTATGCCGTCGAGTGAACTCGACGCCCTGCTGGGTTTGCCCAGTTCAGGTGTATACGCATACATCACTGACCAGACTGGCCAGATAATGTGGCGATCGTCTTCCGTACTGGGTGCAAAACCACCACAACCCGTTGTACTGACAAGTGGTGAAAAAAGCTTTAGTAAAACCACAGTTGACAAATATGATTACTACAGCTTTGCTTACGGTGTGAACTGGGCAACCGAAAGCGATGTCATCGCAATAACCTTTAATATAACCACTGACCTGGTCTCTTTTAACCGGCAAATAAGTGAGTACCGCATTACCCTATGGGGATGGCTTGTGGTGATGGCCATGTTACTGCTCGTCAGTCAGGCGCTGATCTTACGCTGGGGCCTGTCACCGTTACGTCGCGTTGGCAAAGAGCTCAATAGTATAGAAAACGGTGAGCAGGAACAGATCCAGCAAAACTACCCGCGAGAAATCGAACGCCTCACCAGCAATATCAATACCCTGTTACAGCAGGAACGCGATCAAAAAATCCGTTACCGAAATGCATTGGGGGACCTGGCGCACAGCCTTAAAACACCGTTGGCTGTAATACAGAGTGGACTGAGTGGATCAGCTGATAAACACAGTGATGCCATGCAGCAGCAGATAACACGCATGAACGCAATCGTCGAATACCAGTTACAGCGCGCGGCCACTGCCGGCTCGGCCAGCATCGGTAAATCCGTTAATGTCAGCTCAGTTATAGACCGTATGCTCGAATCACTGGACAAAGTCTATCGTGATAAATCGATCAAGGTTAATGTGGCGGTTGATAAGACTTTACTGTTTAAAGGTGACGAAGGTGATCTGATGGAACTGCTCGGTAACCTGCTGGATAACGCTTACAAATGGACTCGTCATCAGATCGATGTGTTTGCAGAACAGCAGGGAAATAAATTGTTGCTGCAGATTAGTGATGATGGCCCAGGCATCGAAGCTGAGGATGTTGAAACAATAATGCAACGTGGAGCCCGTGCCGATCAGCTGATAGCGGGCCATGGTATCGGTCTGTCGATAGTGGCGAATATAGTTGAGGCCTATCAGGGTAAACTACTAATTGAAAAAAGTCAGGCAGGCGGCGCTGAAGTGAGTGTTGTTTTATAACCGCAACATATCCGTCTAGTCATTTGCTACTGACCGATCAGGTGCATTTACATCTACGTATTTATATAACTGATTTATCGGTATTGGTTTAGCAACACTATAACCCTGAGCATAATCGATACCCAGCTCTTTTAGTTTTACTTTTATTGCCTCTGATGAAACAAACTCTGCGATGACTTTCGTATTAGTGGCAATACTTATCTGTTTTATCGCGATGACGATGGCCATATCGAGAGGGTTGTCCAGAATCTGGGTAACAAAAGCACCGTCTATCTTCAGATAATTAACTGGAATCGTTTTGAGATAAGTAAATGAGCATAAGCCAGAACCAAAATCATCCAGTGCTAAACTGCAACCCAGTGCTTTAACGTTATGCATAAAATCAAGTGCGATCGATAGGTTGGTTATGGTAGCAGTCTCAGTAATTTCGAAACAGATAGATTCAGGTGGAATATTATAGCGAGAAAGCTTTTCTTTTATGAAAAGGAAGAACTTTTTTTCACCGAGGGATGAACCTGATATATTGATCGAAAAAATAATGTTTTTATTTACATCTGCAGGAGAGCTCTGCAGCTTTTGCATGAACGCAAATGAATGCTCTACAACCCATCTGTCTATGCTTGGCATAATACCATAGCGTTCAGCAGCAGGGATAAAAGCATCGGGTGATATCGTATTGTCTTTATCGTTCAGCCGCTGTTCAGCTTGGTAATGATGAAATGGCACCGTGAATTAATTACTTAATCAGCTTAATACGGGAGTCAATCATGTCATTCAAAATAACAACAGAAACCGTTGCAAAAATAATACTGTGGCTTGCTTTTTGGTCACTACTGATAATGCTGTCCGCACCGTTGATGGCAGCAACCACTGGTGATACAAGATCCTCTAAATCGATCAGTTTCGTTAATAGTACGGAAATCGACAAAACATCAAAAGACGAGCTGCTCGATAAAACTGAGGCGGATGTTGAACCAGCATTGCTTAAACAAGGTTTTAGAGCCGAATCGTTGATAACGGCTATAAACATCGAAAGCATCTATTATAACCATGTAGTCGACATTACCCTGTTCGACGCTTCAACGGAACTCATCAGTGACTTTAATGATGACGGTTTCTATCACCGTTTTAGTGTGACTATCGATGCCGACACCATCTATGAGACATCATATGTTTATGCAGAACTTTATCTTAGTTATGAAGGTGGTCCATGGAACCATTATGCCAGCAGCGATGCTTATCATATACATGGTGACAGTGAGTTTGACATCTTTACCATAGAGACAGAGCTTGCAGATGGATTTCCACCGGGGTACTACGATGTACGTATCGAACTGTATGATGCAGATAGTGATGAGCTGTTGTTAAGTTACGGGCCTTATGACGATCACTCGCTGAACGCATTGCCGCTGGAAGACAGTTATTATGATGATCTTTACCGCGATGTAGCCTACCCGGTTGAAACGGAAGTGATCGTTGCTGGACACGGGCACGGTTCGATGAGCTGGTGGTTGTTAATGGCGCCGCTGATACTCGTGATTAGCAGACGGTTGAGTTTTCGCGCAGGCGGGAGGTAACCGGGTAAAATAAATTACCTGGCTCGGTAAGTGTGTTCTAGGGAGCAAACCGTTCGATATACCAGCTAGCCGAGGCATTTTTCTGGTAGATAAAACGATCATGCAGACGGCTATCACGCGCCTGCCAGAATTCATAGCTGTCAGGTTTGACCCGGTAGCCGCCCCAGAACGGGGGTAATGGTACTTCGTTATCAGCATATTTTTTTTTCATGTTTTCAACCATGGACTCCAGTATCGAGCGCGAGTTGATCATCTGGCTCTGCGGTGATGCCCAGGCACCGATCTGACTGCCACGTGGTCGTGTAGAAAAATATTTTAAGGATTCGGCTGAGCTTACTTTTTCTGCCTGACCGCTTATCTTTACCTGCCTTCCAAGTACATGCCAGGGAAACAATAAACTAACCTTGTTATTCGCCGCGATATGTTGTGCTTTACGGCTTTCGTAATTGGTAAAAAAAACAAAACCTTTTTCGTCAAATAGTTTTAATAATACGATGCGTTGCCATGGCTGGCCATCTGAATCCACGGTTGCCAGCGACATGGCACCAGGTTCATAGATGTTGCATTCTATGGTTTGGCTGTACCAGTTCTCAAACTGTTTTAGCGGGTTAGCTTGCAAGTCGTTCTGGGTCATGCCCTGAGCCATGAGTTGCTGGCGTAGATCATCAGTATTCATAATGTGGCTATTGCACCTTTTGTAGAGTCAGTTACTATCTATCAATAATTTAAATATGATTTATCAGAGAAAACATTATAAGTTAATGTTAGCTTGCAGGGTTTGATTCGCGAATACATTGATTTATATTAATTTATGAGTAATTCTAAACAAAGAGATCAACAGGTACGACGCATAATCTTTATCGAAGGTTCGGCCAACCTGTTAGTGTTGATACTGAAAACCATCGTTGGTCTGTCTACCGGTTCTATGGCGGTTCTTGCAGATGCGGCTCATTCATTAACCGATGTGACGAACAATATCGTTGCCTGGGTGGTGATGCGTATTTCCAGTTTACCGGCTGATCGTAATCATCCCTACGGCCACAGGAAATTTGAGACATTGGCAGTGTTTATCCTGGCATCGATATTGATGGTGCTGGCCTTCGAGATCGCGCTCAATGCCATCAGAAAAGAACATACCGAAGTCGTAACCAGTGACGTGGAACTGATGTTAATGATGATTGTATTAGTCATTAACATCCTGATAACCAGCTGGCAGCATATGTGGGCAAGACGACTGGATTCAGATATTCTGCGTGCCGATGCGACTCACACCTTTGCTGATGTACTAACCACCATCGTGGTCATCGCAGGCTGGCAGTTGTCGGCCATCGGTTATGTCTGGGTCGACCGTTTATGTGCACTCGGTGTTGCCGGTGTCATCGTCTATCTCGCCTTCGGTCTATTTAAACGTACTCTGCCGGTACTCCTGGATGAATATGCGATAGACGCAGGAGAGTTAAAACAGCTGGTAAATAATGTCAGTGGTGTAAAAAGCGTCTACCGGATACGTTCTAGATGGATCGGTAACAACCGTGCTGTGGATCTGGTCATCTCCGTTGACCCGGCACTGACAACAGAAGCATCTCATACGATTACTGACGAGATAGAGGGCCTGATCGAAAAAAAATTTGATGTGACGGATATTTCGATTCACGTCGAACCGGAATCCGAGCAATAGAAAAGATTATTTTATAAGAGAGCTTATTATTCAGCGATCGTTCTCACGGCAACGACGCCTCTGTTGCCCTGATGACCGGCATCCATGCAGGTATCAGCAGACTTCGAGATGATAGCTTTTAACTATAGACTATCAATTATAGCGTTTAGCGTCTGGCTAGGACGCATTACCTTAGATGCCAGTGCTTTATTCGGACGATAGTATCCGCCAATATCAACAGCACTGCCCTGCACAGCATTTAATTCGGCAACAATTTTATCTTCATTCTCAGTTAACTGTTTTGCAACCGGCGTGAATATCGCCTTCAGTTCAGCATCATCATCCTGCTCAGCCAGTGCCTGTGCCCAGTACATAGCGAGATAGAAATGACTGCCACGTATGTCCAGCTCACCGGTTTTTCTAGAAGGTGACTTGTTGTTATTCAGAAACAGACTGTTTGCTTTATCAAGTGCAGCGGCAAGTACTTTCGCTTTATGGTTATCCGTTTTCATTGCCAGGTCTTCGATAGAAACCGCAAGTGCCAAAAATTCACCTAGTGAATCCCAGCGCAGATGATTTTCTTCTACTAACTGTGTCACCTGCTTTGGTGCAGAACCACCGGCACCAGTTTCAAACAAGCCACCACCAGCCAGTAACGGCACGATCGATAACATCTTTGCGCTAGTGCCGAGTTCCAGGATCGGGAACAGATCGGTCAGGTAATCACGTAATACATTTCCGGTGACAGAAATAGTGTTTTCACCCGCCTGTACACGTTTCAATGTGTAACGGATCGCATCGACCGGCGACATGATCTGTATCTGCAGACCGCTGGTATCGTGGTCTTTAAGGTATGTTTCAACTTTAGTGATCAGGTTAGCGTCATGGGCGCGGTTCTTGTCGAGCCAGAATATGGCCGGCTGTCCGGTTGCTCTTGCCCGGTTGACGGCTAGTTTAACCCAGTCCTGAATGGGCAGATCCTTGGTCTGACACATACGCCAGATATCACCCTGCTCGACTTTATGCTGCATCAAGGTGTTTCCCGCAGCATCGCTGACGCGTACCGTTCCGTTAGCAGGTATCTCAAAGGTTTTATCATGTGATCCGTATTCTTCCGCCTTTTGCGCCATCAGGCCGACATTGCTGACGTTACCCATGGTGGTCACATCAAATGCGCCGTGTTGTTTACAGAAGTCGAATACTTCCTGGTAGATGCCAGCATAACAGCGGTCAGGGATCATTGCTTTGGTATCATGTAACTTGCCATCTGTGCCCCACATCTGCCCTGAAGAACGCAGAGCGGCTGGCATCGATGCGTCGACGATGACATCACTTGGCACATGCAAATTTGTTATGCCTTTGTCTGAGTTCACCATCGCCAGTTCTGGACGTGTCTGGTAAACCGCCTGTATATCGGCTTCGATCTCTTCGCGTTGCGCATCCGGCAAGCTGGCGATTTTTGCATAGACATCGCCCAGGCCATTACGGGTATCTACGCCTAACTGATCGAAGGTAGCAGCGTGTTTTTCGAATACATCTTTGAAATAAGCTTTTACCGCATGACCAAATATGATCGGATCAGAGACCTTCATCATGGTGGCTTTCAGGTGTAATGAAAGTAATACGCCCTGTGCTTTTGCATCCTGCATCGCCTGTTCAAAGAAAGTACGCAAGGCATTACAGCTCATCACCGTGGCATCGATAACCTCACCCGCCAGTACCGGTGTTTGTTCTTTAAGCACATGTGTTTCGCCATCATCACCGGTAAATTCGATTTTTACATCACCGGCGGTTTCGATAACGACTGACTGCTCGCTAGAATAAAAATCGCCTTCACTCATCGAGGCCACGTGTGATTTTGAATCTGCAGACCAGGCACCCATCGAATGCGGATGTTTTTGTGCATATTCTTTTACTGGAGCGGCGACGCGGCGATCGGAGTTGCCCTCACGCAATACCGGGTTAACCGCGCTGCCTAATACTTTGGCATAACGCGCTTTGATGTCTCGTTCTTCATCATTTTTTGGATCTTCAGGGTAATCAGGGATGTCATAACCTAAAGCCTGTAATTCTTTGATAGCACCCTGTAACTGAGGGATCGATGCGCTGATATTAGGCAACTTGATAATATTAGCTTCAGGGGTTTTCGCCAGTTCGCCGAGTTCTGCCAGGGCATCGCTCTGTTTCTGCTCAGCGCTGAGATTATCCGGGAAATTAGCAATAATGCGACCGGTAAGCGAGATATCACGTGTTTCAACTTCGATACCCGCTGCCCGTGAGTAGGCCTGTACGATAGGCAGTAATGAATAAGTGGCTAATGCGGGTGATTCATCTGTCTCGGTATAGATGATTTTTGGCGTTGGTATCGTATTGGGCATCGTGTCTATCTCTGAATAATAATCTATAAGTACGAGCTAGCTCGTATGAACAGCGCATTATATCAGAATGACCGAGGATTCATGCCAAACGCGTTAACGATTGATTAGATTTTATTCGTGTCTTCAGGTATTTTGTGGTCTGACAAAACTCGCCAAAAATATACATGAGCTAAGCAACAAGAGTAGAACGGACAGTACCATCAGAGACTCTGCAATGGTGATACCGAAGATGATTTCCGGTGTATAACCACATGAGGTTTCAACACGGTAAAGCCAGGGCAACCAGTCTTCGATCGCAAACCAGCCGGGTAATCCCAGGTCAAAACCGCAATCACCGAATACAAAACCGCGTTCAGTACCTAACAATTGATAAGAGCGTTCGGTTAGCCCAGCTGCAATCATCACAACCGACAGATGTGCGATGCTATTGACTGCTTTGTTATGCCGAGAGAATAATCCGGCGAAAGCCACGATAACCAGTAATGAAACCAGCAGCCGCACCTGGATGCACATCAGACAGGGAAGCTCTTCACGTACGAATTGGAAATATAAAGCGGCCGCCAATAAAATAAGGACAGCAACAATATAAGTCGACCAGTACCAGTGACTGAGGGACATACTTCGGAGTTGTTGGATCATATTATAAACACATTTCAGGATTGTGGCGGGAGCAAAAATAAAGCGAAATTGATTTTTTTGTTATATGGATTTTAGTCTATTTGAGAACGGATTGTTGTGTCCTTGTCGTCATCAGACTTGAATAAATCATATATTATAAGTATTCACCGTAATGATGATATATGTCAATCGTCGGCGGTAAACATGTCTACTATACTCAACACCATTGGATAACATCATTATTAATTTTGATGTAGAATTTGAGGTCCCCTATGACAATACCGAAAGATGTAGAAGGTGAAAGCATGCGATATACAGAAGAGCAGATGGCTGAGATTGATATACTGATTCGCTACAACCTGCAATCCACTCAGCAAGGTATCAAGGTTCACTCTAATGCCAACAGAGAACAGATCAAAGCAGTCCAGCGCCTGTATGATAAAGGCCTGGTCACTCAGAGTGATGGTGGTTACCTTACTGATCTGGGTAGAAAAGCGGCAGAACACGCACAGGCGCTGTTACTGATGCTGGCACCACATGAACAGAGTATGGCGAGTTAATTAAATCTGAGCCGTTTCGGTGGCTATAACTGTTTGCCATAGATCACATGTTCGCCCCAGTTCCAGGTTTTCTCGATCGTTTTGCCTGATAACGGCAGCATCTCCACAGTCATCTCCGGCAGACGCAGAATTGCACAGCAATGATTGAATACCGAACTGCCGGGATTGACCACCAGGGTGTTCCCGATCAGCTCAGCATAGACCTGGTGGGTATGGCCAACGACCAGTACGTCATAGTCGAATGACTGTAATTTCTCTGCCCACTGTGCGACTTTATCTATCTGCAGTTGTCCTTCTTTATCTAACAGTTTAATGCCACCATGGCAGCCATCCGGCGGCTGTGCATGTACCATGTAGAGACGTTTGTCTGCGATGTTTGCTTGGTATGATGCGGGTAACTGGCGAAGAAAGCTTATCGCAGCAGACTCCGCCTCATCGTCCAGATGATCGAGATAAAGCAGATCGTGATTTCCCATGATGGTCTTGCAATTATTCTCAACCAGTAGTTTTACCGTCTCATCAAGTTGATCCATATAACCGGCGATGTCACCGGCGCACAATATCTGCTCTACCCCCGCCTGTGCAAAAATGGCAAGCGCCTCGGCAACGGGTTCTGGTGCTGCATGTACATCGCTAATTAAACCGATCAATGGCATTTCAAACTCTCTAAATATTCTTCGTACATTTTCAGAATAATATGCCTGTATGCAAAACTCAATAAATATTCTCTTGCGGCATTACTGCCTGGATTCGATTAAATAATTTTGTACAAACTTGACACAATCAGACGATTGCATTACTTTAGTTCTGTATTATCAGTCATGTGTCTAAATAACAATAACATTAATTCATAAAGGAACAGCAAGTATGAGCACAACCGACCTGTTTTCACCCATAACGATTGGCAATCTAACATTAAGTAATCGCATGGTCATGGCGCCCATGACGAGAAACCGTGCCGCCGAGGGAGGCATCCCGCAGGCCATGAATGTCGAATACTACCGCCAGCGTGCCAGTGCCGGCCTGATTATCACAGAGGCATCACAAGTCTCTGCAGAAGGCGTTGGTTACCCCGCAACGCCTGGGATATATAACCAGCAGCAGGTTGACGGATGGCGACAAATAACCGACGCAGTTCACCAGCAAGGGGGTCATATCTATATCCAGCTATGGTATTGCGGTCGTATATCTCATCCCGATCTATTACCTGATCATCAGATACCGGTCGCCCCTTCTGCTATCCGACCGGAAGGTGAAGCGATTACCTATGAAGGTATGAAAGCCTTTGTAGAACCACGCGCATTAGCAATAGATGAGATTCAAAACATCGTCTCACAGTACAAAAATGCTGCGCAGATGGCAAAACTGGCCGGCTTTGACGGCGTAGAGATTCATGCCGCTAATGGTTACCTGATCGATCAGTTCCTGCGCGATGGTAGTAACCAGCGAAGTGACGAATACGGCGGCAGTGAAGAGAATCGCATGCGCTTTTTAAATCAGGTCCTCGATGCTGTCCTTGAAGTATGGCAGAGTGACCGTGTAGGCATTCGCCTAACGCCAGAAAACAGTTTTAACAGTATGTCTGATTCCGGTCCGCAAGCGCATTTCAACTACTTCATCACACAGCTCAATTCGCGCGATCTGGCCTATCTGCACATCCTTGAAGGCGATATGATGAGTGCAGCGAGAAACGTCGACTACCGCGCATTACGTGACGCCTACGATGGGTTATATATGGCAAATAATGGCTACGACAAGAAGCGTGCTCAGACAGCGATTGAGAATGGTGATTGCGACCTGGTCGCATTTGGTGTTCCCTACCTGGCGAATCCGGATCTATTGTATCGCTATCAGAATGATCTGCCATTAAACACCGCCGATCAGGCAACTTTTTATGGGGGTGATGAAACCGGGTATACTGATTATCCGGTGGCGCAGCAGGCTGTGTCTGAGCTATGATAACCGTCCTCTGTTCATGTTACTTGTAGCATCGCAATAAATTAACCT
>JBFFVI010000010.1:0-16973 GCA_041570895.1 Gammaproteobacteria bacterium | reverse complement strand
CTGCCAGAGACTGCAGTAACGGCATTCAACTTCTCATCGCTATCAACCCAGATAACAATACCAACCGCCTGCATGATCGTTTCGGCCAGTTGCTTTTGCTGGTCGGTGACAAACTCGTTGGCAAACAGGCCAGAGGCGCCACATTGTAGTAAAGCCGGTGTATTGGGCATGCAGCGAATAATCGCCCGATCGCCGCCTAACCAGCGGTTAATGTCACTGCTTTTAACGCCGGCGGCAATAGAGATGAACAGTTGATCGGCGATCTTGCTGTGATCAAATTGCTGGCATACCATTTTTAATAGTTGTGGTTTAACCGCCAGGATAATAATTTCAGCATCAAGCGCAGCATTATTATCTGCACTGGTATTGATATCAAACTGATCGTTAAGCACCTGTCGTCGCGTTTCATCAGGTTCTGCAACAGTAATAGTAGATGCAGAGAAACCGGCATTCAACAGTCCACCGATGAGACTGCCCGCCATATTCCCGCCACCTATGAATCCAATAGTAGGCATCTGTCGTTCACATTAAGGGTTTGTAAATCATGTGATTTTAACATACTCGCTCTACGTTCTAAGTCTCGCAGTATGCCAGAGCTAAAAAATATTGACGAAATCTCGTCGAATACAGAAAGTAAGACGATTTTTGGCTATAAATAGGAGAGTACTTATAAGAATACAACCGTTCATACCAGGGGATTTTGATGGATATCGCTCAGTTACTTGCATTTAGCGTAAAAAATGGGGCGTCAGATTTACATTTATCAGCGGGATTACCGCCGATGATACGTGTTGATGGTGACGTGCGACGTATTAATGTCGATCCTATGGATCATGAACACGTTCATGGCATGTTGTATGACATCATGAATGATAAACAACGTAAAACTTACGAAGAGTACTGGGAAACCGACTTTTCTTTCGAGATTCCGGGGTTGGCGCGTTTTCGTGTCAATGCGTTTAATCATAACCGGGGTGCTGGTGCTGTTTTTCGTACGATTCCCTCGAAAATACTTACCCTGGAAGAACTGGGTGCACCGAAAATTTTTGAAGATATATCGAATACGCCACGTGGCATCGTATTGGTGACCGGGCCGACAGGTTCGGGTAAGTCAACCACGCTAGCGGGTATGGTGAATTATGTGAACGAAAATCATTATGGCCACATCCTTACCATTGAAGACCCTATCGAGTTCGTGCATGAGAGTAAAAAATCACTGATCAATCAACGTGAGGTGCATCGCGATACCCTCGGCTTCAGTGAAGCGCTGCGCTCTGCATTACGTGAAGACCCCGATGTCATCCTGGTGGGTGAGATGCGTGACCTTGAAACGATTCGTCTGGCACTGTCCGCCGCTGAGACGGGTCATCTGGTGTTTGGTACCTTGCATACGAGTTCGGCGGCCAAGACCATCGACCGTATCGTCGATGTGTTTCCGGCGGCTGAGAAAGAGATGGTGCGTGCCATGATGTCGGAGTCGTTACGATCCGTTATCTCGCAGACCTTGCTGAAAAAAATTGGCGGTGGCCGTATTGCTGCACATGAGATTATGATTGGTACGCCGGCGATTAAAAATCTGATCCGTGAAAATAAGATTGCACAGATGTTTTCTGCTATTCAGACAGGGCAGTCGATCGGCATGCAGACACTGGATCAGAATCTGCAGGAATTATTGGCAAAAGGTTTGATCAGTAAAGACGAAGCACGTAAAAAAGCGGCAAATAAAGACTCTTTCTAGCATGATATCAATAAAAATTAGTAATCGGGAGATCTAAGTGGATCGCGAAAAAGCAATAAAATATATGCATGACCTTCTGCGTTTGATGGTGCAGAAGAACGGTTCGGATTTGTTTATTACCGCAGGGGCCGTACCCTCTATGAAAGTGGATGGAGCGATGACGCCATTATCTAATCAGTCATTGAGTCCGCAGCATACACAGGTGCTGGTTGGCTCCATAATGAATGATAAGCAACGCGCTGAGTTTGATGAAACACAGGAATGTAATTTCGCTATAAGTCTGCCAGGCGTGTCGCGTTTTCGTGTTAATGCTTTTACCCAGCGCGGCTCTGTCGGTATTGTGCTTCGTGTTATTCGTTCGGAGATTCCCAAGCTTGATGATTTAAATCTACCTTCTGTATTGAAAGATATATCGATGACTAAACGCGGGCTGGTCATCTTTGTGGGTGCAACAGGTTCGGGTAAATCGACCTCACTGGCAGCGATGGTAGGTTATCGAAATGAAAATAGTCATGGTCATATTATTACCATCGAGGATCCGATAGAGTTTGTACATAATCATAAGAACTGTATCGTCACTCAACGTGAGGTTGGTGTTGATACTGACAACTACGAGATTGCGCTGAAAAACACATTGCGTCAGGCGCCTGATGTCATACTGATCGGTGAGATTCGAGATCGCGAGACCATGGACCATGCTATCGCTTTTGCTGAAACCGGCCACCTATGTCTGTCAACGTTGCATGCTAATAGTACCAACCAGGCGCTGGATCGTATTATTAACTTCTTCCCGGAAGATCGTCGCCAGCAGCTGTTGATGGATCTGTCGTTGAATCTGAAAAGTTTGATATCACAACGCCTGATAC
Source organism: Gammaproteobacteria bacterium (assembly GCA_041570895.1). GTDB lineage: Bacteria > Pseudomonadota > Gammaproteobacteria > SZUA-229 > SZUA-229. The sequence continues at coordinate 14,369 of JBFFVI010000010.1, read as the reverse complement.
CGACAGCTTCGGGCGACGGGCGTATAGCGGCGATCGAAATTATGATCAATTCGCCATTAATGTCAGATCTGATTTTTAAAGGACAGGTACATGACATTAAAGAGCTGGTCGCAAAATCTAATGAGCTGGGTATGCAAACATTTGACCAGGCATTGTTTGATCTGTATGAAAATGGCCAGATCAAGTATGAAGATGCGCTGCGAAATGCGGATTCAGTGAATGACCTGCGTTTGAGGATAAAACTGGAAGGTAAGGAATCGAAGGACAGTGATTTGATGGAAGGTCTGGATAATATACAGATGGAAGACCATGACGATAAATCTCGACTGCGTTGATCCAGGCTTTGTGATTTTTTAAGGAATAGATAAAGTGACAATAGTGAGATAAACAGATGAACTTGCAACCGTATTTAAAATTGATGTCTGAGCAGCAGGCTTCAGATATGTACTTCACCACGGGCGCGCCGGTGAGCGTTCGAATCGAAGGCTCTATGCGCCCTGTTGGTAAAAGCATGCTGACGCCTGGCATGACAAAAAAACTTGCTTATGATTTGTTGACACCAGCGCAGGTTAAAGAATTTGAGAAAACGCTCGAATTAAATCTAGGTGTGTCATATACCGATCTGGGACGTTTCCGCATCAATGTGTATATGCAGCGCGGTGAAGTATCCATGGTGATTCGTTTCATTCGAGCAGATATTCCTACGCTGGATGAACTTGGTCTGCCTGATATTTATAAAGCCATGATCATGCGTAAAAAAGGCCTGGTGCTGGTTGTCGGTGCGACGGGTATGGGTAAATCAACCTCTCTGGCATCGATGCTGGACCATCGCAATATGACCGATAATGGCCATATCCTTACTATTGAAGACCCGATTGAATTCATGTTCCGCCATAAAAAATGCATTGTCGGGCAGCGAGAAGTAGGGCTTGATACATTGTCATTTGATAACGCTCTGCGTGAGGCGATGCGCGAGGCCCCTGATGTTGTCATGATCGGGGAGGCACGAGATAGACAGGCCATGGAGTCGGCCTTACGGTATGCTGATACTGGTCATTTATGTTTGACCACATTGCATGCGACCAATGCTAATCAGACCTTAGATAGGCTACTAAATTTCTTCCCGAGCGATGCGCATAATCAGATATTGATGGACCTGTCATTAAACCTTAATTGTATACTGGCGCAGCGCCTTGTTAAAACGGATGCGGGTGACCGTATTGCTGCCGTTGAAGTTCTGGTCAATACACCGTATATCAGTAAGTTGATTCGAAGCGGTGAATTTAATGAGATTAAGGACGTTATGGAAAAAGGCAGGGAGTCAGGCATGCGAACATTTGATCAGTCATTATATGAATTATATAAACAGAAAAAAATTGATCTGAAAGTGGCACTGGCGAATGCTGACTCCAGCAGTGATCTCGAATGGAAGATTAACTTCGGCGGTGATACAAAAGATTTGCAGGGTGAAACAGAAAAACATGAAACATTGCAGTTTCCTAGCACTTCAGCTGACCTGAAGAAATAGATTATCTAATCACTAAATAAGACTTTACCCTTTACCAGGGTATGTTTAACTTTTCCCTGGAAGTTCCAGCCAAGAAAAGGTGTATTTTTGCCATGGCTGCTGGTTGTTTCGCTGGTTAACTGCCAGTCTTCATTTTTATCAAATATACATATATCGGCCGTTGCTCCCACTGACAGTGTGCCGGCTTCGATGCCGAGTATCTCGGCCGGCGCATGAGTGATCTTACTGATCACATCCTTCAGTTCTAAAGATGTCTGCTGGCAGAGCCGTAAGCATAGAGGTAATAAAGTTTCCAGTGAAGAGATGCCTGCTTCGGTGCTGGCAAACGGTGCCTGTTTAGCATCGACGTCATGTGGCTGATGATCAGAACAGATGGCGTCGATGGTGTTGTTGGCCACAGCGTACTGTAATGCTTCCTTGTCACGCTGTGTGCGCAAAGGAGGGATGACATGGCAGGCGCTGTTAAAGCTGCTGATATCCTGTTCGGTAAGGTGTAATAGGTGTGCGCTGACATCAGCGGTAACCGGGAGATGTTCGTTTTTTGCGCGCGCGATCATCTCGATACCCTGAGCGCTCGACAGGCGACCAAAGTGTGCACTTACGCCAGTTTCCGCGATCAACTCGAGTGCACGTGCGATGGCGATAGTCTCTGCGGAAACTGGGATACCTTTCAGGCCGAGTCTTGTCGCGATTTTCCCTTCATGTGCACAGCCGCCAGCACTTAACCAGTGTTCATCAGGTTCAATAAAAACACGTATATCAAACGTGGCTGCGTAGGCAAATGCGCGTTTGAGTATCAGTGCATTTTCAACGGGGTTGCGACAGTTGCTTAGACCGACGCAGCCAGACTGTTGCAGGGCAAACATCTCGCTAAGACGTTCTCCATTCAGCCCGGTGGTTAATGCACCGAGGACAACGACATGGCTGTGACCTGCAATGGCGGTTTTCTGGTTGATGAATTCAACCACGGCAGGTTCGTCGATTACCGGGTCGGTGTCTGGCGGGCAGCATAATGTTGTAATGCCCGCTCTTGTCGCGGCAATGGTTTCACTCTTGATCGTAGCTTTATGCTCCATGCCGGGCTCGCGTAAACGTGCGCAGCAATCGACTATGCCGGGGATTACGGTCAGTTCGCTGGCATCGATGAGCTGCGTGTTAGCCGATGTTTTTAGTGTGTTGGCAGGTCCTATGGCAGCGATTTTGCCATTGCTGATATGGATGTCAGTTATCTGGTCGATATTATTGGCCGGATCGATCAGGTGGCCGTTTTTAATGATGACATCACTCATGGCGCTCACTCTGATGATCATTAGTGCCGACCTCGTGTTCTGGTTCCCTGCCTAAGGTCATCGTCATTACTGCCATACGTACTGCGATACCAAATGAAACCTGATCAAGAATGACAGAACGTGGACCATCGGCTACGTTTGAGTCAATTTCAACGCCGCGATTGATAGGTCCGGGATGCATCACGATAGCGTCACTTCTTGCCGCTTGCAGACGCTCTTCGGTAAGACCGTATAACTGGAAGTATTCCTGCTCGCTGGGAAGTAATGCACCTTGCATGCGTTCTTTTTGCAGACGTAACATGATGACGACATCCGCATCCTGAATGCCAGTTTTGAGGTCGTGGAAAACATTTACGCCCATGTTTTCGATGTCGACTGGCAGCAATGTCTTTGGTGCAATGACACGGACATCACCCGTGTTCAAGGTGTTTAGCGCGTGAATCTGCGAGCGCGCTACCCGTGAATGTAATATATCTCCGACGATGGCGACGCGTAGATTGCCAAAGTCAGCCCCCTTGTTTCGGCGAATGGTGAACATATCCAGCATTGCCTGTGTAGGGTGTGCATGGCTGCCGTCACCGGCATTGATGACACTGATATTTGGCGCAACATTATTAGCGATGTAATGGCTTGCGCCCGAATCAGTGTGACGTACCACGAACATATCGCAGTGCATGGCCTGGATGTTTTGCAGGGTGTCGAGTAGGGTTTCGCCTTTTGAAGTGGCTGAGGTACTGATGTTTATGTTGAGTACATCGGCAGAAAGTCGTTTGGCTGCGAGTTCAAATGTTGTTCGTGTACGGGTGCTAGCTTCGAAGAATAAATTGACGATAGTTTTACCGCGAAGCAGTGGAACTTTTTTTACACTTTTTTCATTGATATCGGCAAAACTTTCTGCAGTATCGAGAATTTTAGTCAGTACTTCTGTGCCCAGCCCTTCGGTAGTGAGGAAGTGTTTAAGGTTGCCGTTTTTGTCTAATTGAATATTCCAGGCGTCGCGTCCTATCAAGGCGTCAGTGGGTTTAGTGGCTTTATTTACCATTAGAACGTTACCCCTGAGAAGCCTTCTGGCCAGCATTCTGTTGTAACTCAAATGCCAGAGGTTCGGGACCGGTGAGCTTGATGTGCTCGCCTTCATTCAATACCACATGTTCACCAACGATGTCGGCCTGTAGAGGTAGTTCACGGCCACTGCGGTCAATCAAACAGACCAGGGTAATACTGGCAGGGCGGCCGTAATCGAACAATTCATTCATCGCTGCTCTGATCGTGCGTCCGGTATGCAATACATCGTCAACCAGAATAATGTGCCTGTCTTCGACATCCGAGGGAAGATTTGAGGTTTTTACTTTTGGGTTCATGCCGATGCGTGAAAAATCATCGCGGTAGAAACTGATGTCCAGGCTGGCTAACGGTTCGGAGAGCTTGAGCTGTTTGTGCAGGCTTGTTGCAACCCAGAGACCACCGGTGTGAATGCCTACCATCAACGGGTTATCGATTGCTTTGTCATCAAGCAATGCCTGTAATTTTTTTGCCAGTTTTGCCAGAAGTTCATCTGGTGTGGCCAGTTGTTGCATAAGCACTCGTGTTGTTTTTAGTGCCTCGGGCTTAACTTTGTTGGTCTAGCCAGCGCTGCACGATAATTGCTGCCGCTATTCTATCAATCTCGTGTTTGTTCTGCTTATTTATTTTCATCTCCTGCTTGAGGATCTCTTCCGCCTGCTCAGAGCTTAAAGCCTCATTGACTTCGATGACGGGAAGATTGAAACGTTTTTTTAGCTCATAACAAAAATGTCTGGCGGCGGCAGTCATTTTGTTTTCACTACCATCGGTGTGGTAAGGCATGCCGACGATCAGTGCCTGAGGTTTCCATTGCCTGATTTCTGCTTCGATAGCAGACCAGTCGGGATTGCCATCAACCTGATTCAGTGTCGTGCAGGGTGTGGCTGAACGGGTAATCGTTTGGCCGGTGGCGATACCAATACGCTTTTTGCCGTAGTCAAAGCCAAGAACACTGGTGATCCTATCGTTCATTGTCTAGTTTGTCATGCTGCAGATAAAAAGAGTCGCCGCCGAGAAGTGATCGATGATTTTTTCAGGCATGTCCGGCATCATTACTCAACAAGGATAGATCAACACCGATTAATTTAGCAGCGGCTTGCCAGCGTTCTTCGATCGGGGTATCAAATATGATCTGTTCGTCTGCGGGGCAGCTTAACCAGGTGTTACGAGCGATTTCATTATCCAGCTGCCCTGCAGCCCATCCTGCATAGCCCAGAGCCACAATACTGTCGGCAGGCCCCTGGTTATTGACGATGGCCTGCAGGATGTCTTTTGATGTGGTCAGTGCAATGCTGTCGTTGACTTTGAGGCTGGACTGCCAGTCACCAGGTGGGCGGTGCAGGATAAAACCACGCCCCTGATCAACCGGGCCGCCAAAAAAAACCGATTGATTTTCATCGTAATCGCTTTTGCCTGAAATATTCATCTCTTTGGCGACCTGTTTCAATGTGATGTCTGTTTTCTGATTGATGATGATACCGAAACTGCCAGTATCATCATGTTCGCAGATATAAGTGACCGCATGATTGAAAAAATCATCGTTCAATGAGGGCATGGCGATCAGAAAATGCCCGGTCAGGTTATAACTAGAAGACGTAGATTCTTCTTGACTGCTGTCTACCATGGATTTATTAGTTTCTTAGCGCGTTTGAATACGACTGTTATTTAAGAATTCCCAGCTACGAGTGATATGTATGACATCAGCTTCTTTACGAAGTTTATCTGGGAAAGCAGAAAAAGGGGCTGCTAATTTTACGATGCGTTTTGCCGCATCATCGAGGATCTGGTGGCCGGATGACTGGCGCAGGTCTGTTTTAACAAGTTCGCCTTCTGAGTTAATAACTACGTCAAGAATTAAGGTGCCGCTTAATTTTTTTCTTCTTGCCTGGTCAGGGTAGTTAAGGTTGCCGACGCGTTCAACTCGGTTTATCCATTCGCGCATATATTTAGCGGGAGTAAATTCTTTGGTGCTCGAATTTAAATATTTTGTCTTTTCGATACTGGCCTGTTCTTCGATAATGTTACTGATTTCTGCTGCCAGTCGTGCGGTCTGGTTGTTCTGATCGATACTGGTCTTATCGACTGTGCTGTCATCTTCAGCTTTGACCGGGTTTATTTCAGTATTGATGGAGTAGTTGGCATCTTTTTGGGTGAGTAATGCCAGTTGTTCATTTCGTTTCTGTTTCTGAATCTGCTGAACACTGGTCTGTTTAGCAATACCGGGTGTATTAGATAAAGTAGGTGCGCTAAATAGCTCCCTTGGCCGTGCTTTCTCTTCTGCATTGCCACCCCCCTGTTGAGAGACCTGCGCCAGGTAATCGGCATCCTCGACATCAATGGGAGATCGGGTTTGTACCAGGATGATATCAAGTGCGGGTGCGGTTTTACTGTCAGCAGGCGGTGATACACTGAATGTGATGCCTAAGATAACCATGCCATGAAATATCGTAGCTAGGAAAAAGGTCATGCCAAAGCGGTCATGATCAGTAATGGTCGGTTTTATGGTTCTGCGGTTGTTCATAATGTCTTTTGCGATGACATATCGTTTCTATTTTCTTAGAGTGACTTTAACTGTTTATTATAGTTCTTCACTAACGAAAATGCGTGAAGTTGGTGACTTATTTAGAAATTTAATGCGTTTTTCCATCGCTGGTGTTAGATGGATATCGCCATCAGCATCAATTAGCATGGCATAGTGTATCCCCATGTTTTTTGCGATTCTCTGCCACTGTTTGCTGCCAGCGACAAATAGTGCCGTGGCTGCAGCATCTGCGTGCCCGGCATCCTGATGTAGAACAGTAACAGATTGAGCGTCCTGCGTTGGATAGCCGGTATTCGGGTCAAGTATGTGGTGGAAGCGTTTGTTCTGATATACATAAAACCGCTCGTAATCACCAGAAGTGAAAACACTTTCGTTATCCTGCACTTCGATACTGGCAATAATATTATCTTCTCGTGGGTGACGGATGCCAATATTCCAGGCGCGGTCACCGTGTTGTCCAATGACGCTTAAATCACCACCGGCATTGATAACCGCATTTTGTATTTTCAGCTTTTTTAACTGATCAATTTCGAGCGCGATCGCGTAACCTTTTGCAAAGGCGCCAAAATTGAGTGATACGGCAGGATTGCGACTGGTGAGCTGATTTTCATCGTTTATCTCCAGGTCGGTTAGACGCGGATTTTTTTTAATTAAAGCCTGTATCTGGCTAGCCCCGGGTGGCTGGATATCTTCATCCTGATATCGATGAAACTGCCAGAGGTTTATTAGCTTGCCAATTGCAGGATTATAATAGTGCTCGCTTTTCTTGCTTAGCTCTATGGAGGTTTTGAGTATTGGAATGAGGTGCGCTGGTAGCGTAATGGGACTGTTATCCAGGCTCTGCTCGATTTTTTTATTTAGCTGCGCCAGGTCACCGTTGGTCCATGGAGACCAGTCCTGATGATACTGGTCAAAATCATGTTGCAACTGAGAAAATGCCTCTTCAGCCTGACTTTTATTGACATCATATAGAGTGACATCGATTAATGTACCAAAAGCAAAGATGCTGTAGTCATATTGTTTCACCCGTTCATCGCAGGCGCTAACTAACGCTGTCGAACCAATCAGGGCGACTGTTAGATAGATAACAGGTAGATTAGCTCTTATGAAGTTAGCTGTTGTTGTATGCATCGCATTAAATCACCGGCAATATCCAGAGAATAGATCTTATCGAGTTCTCGAATACAGGTAGGGCTGGTTATATTAATTTCTGTTAAATAATCACCAATAATATCGATACCGGCAAATAATATGCCCTGTTTTTTCAGTACCGGAGAAACCTGCCTGCATATCCACCGGTCACGTTCCGTGAGCTCTACGCCAATACCAGTACCGCCAGCGGCGAGGTTTCCACGGGTCTCGCCTGACGCAGGCACGCGTGCCAGAGCGTAAGGAACCGCTTCTCCGTCGACCAATAAAACACGTTTATCCCCATGGATAATTTCTGGAATGAATTGTTGAGCCATGACGGTACGGGTTTCATCTTCTGATACTGTTTCCAGTATGACTGAGAGGTTGGGGTCCTGCGGGTTAACTCGGTAAATTGATGCGCCTCCCATGCCATCAAGCGGCTTTAAAATAACGTCCTGTTTTTCTTCCTGGTACCTCTCATTTACGAAGTCACGCAAACGTTTTTTGTTACGGCTGACAAGAAATGGCGTACAGCATTGGCTGAACTGAGTAATAAACATCTTTTCGTTGTTGTCACGTAAGCTGGCGGGACGGTTAACAATAAGCGAGCCATTTTGTTCTGCCAGTTCCAGGATATAGGTGCTGGTAATATACTCGATGTCAAAAGGCGGGTCTTTGCGCATCAGAATAACATCTAGTGAACTTAGGTCGATGTCCTGTTCTGAGTCAAAATCATACCAGTGATCCGGGTTGTCCTCGACATGGGTGATTCGGCTAAAGGCTCGAGGGTTTTCATTTTTGGTGAACAGATCAGGCTGATATATTGTGTGTATTTCCCAGCCAAGTTTTTGCGCCGCTAACATCATGGCAAAACTGCTGTCTTTTTTTATGTTTATTGACGGCAGCGGGTCCATAATGATGCCAATTTTGATGCTCATGTATTTCTCCGGATGGTTTTGAAATATGTTTTTAGCTAATTTTAACAGTAATTTAGAGATGATATTGATTTGAAAGCAGGTCAATAATTCTCGCTTAAGCAAAATCTTAGCCAATATTCTTATAGTTTTTATTAATTATTGGCAATACACGGAATGTGGTCTACATTCTGTTTATCTAAAGTTTTTTTCTTGCCTCTATAGGCGTTTTTGAATGGAACAGCGATGGCTGAAATTAATTTGTAATGAGTGACCTAAAAGTGATGGTCATTGATGACAGTAAAACAATAAGGCGGACTGCGGAAAACTTACTCAAAAAGGAAGGTTGTGAGGTGGTGACTGCCGTTGACGGTTTTGAAGCATTGTCGAAAATCGCAGAAAATAAGCCGGATATTATTTTCGTCGATATCATGATGCCCAGGCTCGATGGTTACCAAACCTGTGCCTTAATAAAAAATAATAAAACATTTAAAGATACGCCGGTCATCATGTTGTCAAGTAAAGACAGTATCTTTGACCGAGCCCGCGGCCGTATCGTTGGTTCAACGCAGTATCTGACAAAACCATTCACCAAGGAAGATTTGTTGGGAGCAATAAAAGATCATGCTCCTTCTACTTAGCTAGCGGCAGGCTAGAATAATCAGGTGCGATGTCAGTGCTTGTGGAAATTTTACAAAAAAACTGAAAGTAACTAAAGAAATCCAGTTAATAACATATAGAGACAGTGGTGAGTGAGTATGGCAAAAGTAATGATCGTTGATGATTCACCTACAGAGGTGCATGTATTACAGACCATGTTGACCAAAAATGGTCATGAGGTAGTCGTTGCAACAACCGGTGAAGAAAGTGTCGATATGGCAAAAGTGGAAATGCCAGATTTGATTTTGATGGATGTGGTTATGCCAGGTATGAATGGTTTCCAGGCGACGCGACAGATATCGAAGAATGCGGAAACATCATCTATACCTGTAATCATGGTGACAACAAAAGATCAGGAAACAGATAAGGTTTGGGCGATGCGCCAGGGTGCTAAAGATTACATCGTCAAGCCGGTACAGGAAAAAGCGTTAATTGAACATGTGAATATGGTGTTGTCAGCGTAAAACGTTGCTAACAATAGTTATTTTTTGTGGTTGTAGATAAGAATAATAATAAATGAATACGATTGACCCATTTGATTTATTGCAAGAGCTAGAAAAACGAACGCTTAAACGTTCGGCCGGTCTTCCTATGCTTGATGAAGTGCAGGAAGAGTGGGTTGGCGTTGGCTTCAGGATCGGAGATTCAAAGTTGATCGCATCAATGTCTGATGTAAAAGAGATTCTCGACATGCCTGAATTCACCCTCGTCCCAGGTGTTAAATCGTGGATCGTCGGTGTAGCCAATGTGCGCGGTAGTCTGCTTCCTATCATGGATATGAAAGGATTCCTGTTAGGCGATGATATTAAAAAGCGAAACAAAGGCAGGGTTATCGTTATTGATTACATGGGTTTTAATACCGGTTTAATCGTCGAAGAGATATATGGTATGCGACATTTCAGGGAAGGTGATACTACTGATGATATGCCTGAAGTGCATGAGAGCATATCGCCGTTTATAGAGCGGGCTTTCAAACAGGAAGATGAGCACTGGCCGGTATTTAATTTTAATGTGATGACGCAGGATGAACGTTTTTTACATGCGGCTTTGTAATTGTTGCAAATAAAATAATAAAAATAGCTAGAAAAAATTTAAAAAAATAGCTAGAAAAAATTTAACTAGAGAGATTGCTGATTACGTCAACAATAGAAGTGACGGATTAAGTTGATTGGAGAGAATGCCTTATGAGCGCAGAACAAAAAAATATCGCAATTGGTAAACCGATGATCATCATCGGACTATTGCTATCCGTGTTTATTATTCTTATGTTGGGTAGTCTGGTATATGTGGGTGATAAACGAGCGACTTTGCAGCGTCATCTGGAATTATCAGCCGACCAGCTTCTGTTATCGCAACAGATGGCGACCTTCTCGTTAAGTGCTTCATCCGGTAGTACGGAAGCGTTTGACCGTTTACTTGAATCACGAGTCCAGTTTGACTTGATTTTAAATGCCTTCCGTTCAGGTGATGTTGGCACAGCTGCACTATCTAAGAGTTTGCTGCCTGGCCTTGAAACTGTTGAAACTCACTGGGGCGCATATAGAAATAATATTGAAATCATTTTAAATGGTCGCCAGTCAATTACCGAGGTGAGAGAGCTGTATCAGGTAATCGAGAGTTTTATCCCTCAGATGTTGACTTACTCTGATGAAGTTGTTGGTGTGTTGATCACTAAGGAAGCTTCCTCACGTCAAATTTATCTGGCTACTCGCCAGATGATGTTGTCGCAACGTATTAAAAATAATTTGAATCAGGTGCTGGCTGGTGGTGAAGAGGCAGCGGCTGCAGCGGACAGGTTTGGTCGTGACGCTGCATTATTCGGCCGAGTTCTTGAAGGTTTGTTAAAAGGTTCAAAAGGACTGCGAATCGATAAGGTGACAGATAAGGAAGCGGTAGCAAAATTACGCGAAGTAGCCATGCTGATTAGTGCGGTGAGCGATAATATCGCCGGCATCCTGGAACTGTCTCCAGAGCTGTTCGAAGTAAAAGATGCTGCTGGATTGGTAAGTGCTGATTCAGAAAACATCCTCGCAACACTTGAGACATTTCAGCAGGAAATTATCTCACAAGGTAAACAGCTCGATTTAATTCAGTTAGTCGGTGTTGGTTTTGGTGGTGCAGCAGTGGTACTGATTATTATCGGCGGTATCCTGTTACTGAAAGATGCAAGAAAACGTGAGGAGAATGCGTTAGAAAATAACCGACGTAACCAGCGCGCGATTCTTCGTTTACTTGACGAAATGGCTAACCTTGCGGATGGTGACTTAACCGTACATGCCACCGTAACTGAAGAAATTACTGGTGCTATTGCGGATTCGGTGAACTTTACCATCGACGCGTTACGTACATTGGTAACAACGATTAATAACACTGCGTCGGAAGTCTCACACTCGACGGAGAAGACGCAGCAGACAGCGACAGAGTTAGCGCAGGCGTCAAATAAACAGGCGCGTGAGATTGCTTCTGCCAGTGCCGCGGTGACCGATATGGCAGAATCGATGGCAGCTGTATCTGGTGATGCGGATAACTCAGTGATGGTAGCGCAGCAGTCGGTGGAGATCGCGCAGAAAGGTGCACAGGTAGTACGTGGCACCATCAGCTCGATGGAAAATATTCGTGAATCTATCCAGGAAACTTCTAAACGTATTAAACGACTGGGTGAATCGTCACAGGAAATTGGTGATATCGTTGGTCTGATTACTGAAATTGCCGACCAGACAAATATTCTGGCGTTGAATGCTGCGATTCAGGCATCGACAGCTGGTGATGCGGGTCGTGGTTTCGCGGTGGTAGCGGATGAGGTGCAGCGCCTGGCGGAACGTGCAGGTAATGCGACCAAGCAGATTGAGGGATTGGTGAATACTATTCAGGCAGATACAAACGAAGCGGTTAAATCAATGGAGATGAGTACCGCAGGTGTGGTTAGTGGTGCTTCCATGGCGGAGGACGCGGGTGTCGCACTGAAAGAGATTGAAACAGTATCAACACAGTTATCAAACCTGATTAAAGGTATTTCCGACTCTACAAAACAGCAATCGAAAGTGGCTTTATCAGTGTCTGATACCATGAATGTTATTCAGGAAATTACCCTGCAGACCTCAGAAGGTACCGATGAAACATCTGCTTCACTGGCTGCTCTTAATGAGCTTTCTGGTGAGTTGGGTCGTTCGGTATCCGGCTTTAAACTGCCGTCTTCTAATCAAGAAGATAATGTGGATACAGTCATTTTAGAAAGTCAGGCATAACAGTAATCTGGCATAGGTGATCAGATTATGAATACTGATAATACGGTTGAATACAATTCACTTGGTTGGGTCAAGGCGCAACTAGATGATGTTTTAGAAGATGCACAATCAAATCTTAATGAGTACATCGAAACTCAAGACAGTGAACATTTAGAAAACTGTATCGAACATCTGCAGCTGATCTATGGAACGCTGCAGATGGTAGAGGTGTATGGAGCTGCGATGCTTGCCGAAGAAATGCGGCATACCACGGCGGCGCTGCTTGAAGGTAAAATCGAACGCGCCGAAGACGCCTATGATGTGCTCATGCGTGCGATGTTGCAGCTACCAGACTATCTTGAAGGTATACAGGCCGGTAAAAAAGATGCACCAATTACCCTTATGTCCCTCATCAATGATTTACGTACAGCACGTAAAGAGGGTCTGTTAACTGAAAGCGTCCTGTTTTCTCCAGATGTTGAAAATACTGAATTAGTATCAGACGACTATGATGCCGATGCAATTGAGTCAGGAAAGCTTGAAGGCGAAACAAAACGATTACGTACGCATTATCAGTTAGGCCTGCTGGACTATATCCGTAATAATAAAGAGAGGGTAGGTCTGCAGCGTATAAAAGCGGTATTGGGCTCGCTTGAGAAAGTATCGAGTAACGCTGAAGTGCGACGATTCTGGATGGTGATCAGTGCGCTGGTTGAAGGTTTGATGAATCAGGGAATCGATACGAATTTAAGTATCAAGATGCTACTGGGCGCTGTCGACAGGCAGTTGAAGTTAATACTGGATGTCGGCGAGGAAGAATTTGCCAAACAGTATTCAAAAGAATTAGTTACCAATGTTCTGTATTACGTAGGCTTATGTACAGTACAAAGCAAATCTGTTACAGCCGTTCAGGAAGCTTATCACCTTGCCGATTTGATCCCTCAGGAGTCAGATGATGCGGGAGCGGCTATTGGCGGTCTAAATGCTGATTTGTTCGAGACAGTTTCTAAAGGCATTACAGAAGACCTTGTCAAGGTTAAAGATGTTCTAGAGCTATTCATGCATAGCAGTGAGCAAGATGTAGAGCAGTTAGTGCCTGTTGCTGAACAGTTAGGAAAAATTGGTGATACCTACGGCATGTTAGGTATGGGTGCTACGCGCCAGTCTATTATGGATCAGCGCGATGTTCTGCAAAGTATTATCAGTAGTGAAGCTGTATTAAGTGAGAGGGTGGTATTAAACGTTGCATCCGAATTATTGAATGCAGAATCGGAACTTAAAAATTATATAGCATCACGTTCCGGTTTCGTTGACATGAATCGAAACTCGGATGATCAGGCAGTGCCAGCCGCTGAGTACCGCCAGGTGGTATTTACAGTTGTATCTGAAGGCCTTAAGAACTTCAGTGAAGCCAAAGAAGCTGTTTTATCTTATGTTTCGGGTATTGGTGATAAAGACCAGCTGGAAATTATACTAAACCGTCTCGAAGAAGTTCGTGGTGTCTCAATGATGCTGCCAATGGAACGTGTCGAGGCGCAAATTGTAAAATTACAGAATTATATACGTACAGCGTTATTGAATAATAATCATAAGGCTGGTGCAGAAGAGCAAGATACGGTTGCGGATGTTGTAACTTCGATAGAGTATTTTTTTGAAGCGCTGTCAGAAGGTCGACCAGGGGTTGAGCAAGGCTTGAATGCTGGTGATGAGGCTGCTGCAAAATTAGAAGAAATTACTCTATCTTATGGTGACTCGGTGATCGACTCTGCTGAAAAAGCGGACGATAAAGGTGCTGCTTCTGATGAGGCAGAAGTATCAGCCAGTGTAGATGAGGCAGAACAGCAAGAAAGGACAGCGCCAATTGTTTCACGACCTACCGCTGCAGCAACAACGCAGGAAGTAGAACAATACGCAATTCTAGCGGATGATGCAGACGAAGAAATCGTTGAAATTTTTATCGAAGAAGCAGTAGAAGTATTAGGTGAGCTGCATACCTACCTGCCGCAATGGAGAACAAAT
>JBFFVI010000009.1:0-17252 GCA_041570895.1 Gammaproteobacteria bacterium | reverse complement strand
TTTCGTCCACAGACCTTCCGGCACACCGCGTTTCGTGCTGCTATCGGTTCGAATGCTCGTGGGCATTAATTTTTCAAACCAGCTTAAACTCATTTATAGGTACCTGTTATTTATGTCAGTAAATGTAAAAATTTAATCTCAATACAGCCAGTAATTTCCTGTTCGTCCTAGAGCTGATCAATAGCATGACGCATAGAAGAAAGTATATCACTGATTTCTTTAATTATTATAGACCTTTCTTGTTCGGTTTTCCCGTCGTTCAGGGTCATTTTTTTAACGATGACACTACCAACAACCACGGCATCCGAGCAACTGGCGACTTTTGCTGCTGATTCAGCATCACTGATACCAAAACCAACGCCGATAGGCAGGTCGATAAACTGCTTTATTTCATCTACTTTTGCTTCAACGCTGGCAACATCGAGTGTCGCAGCACCGGTCACACCCTTCAGCGAAACATAATAAACGAAGCCACTGGCGACATCGGCGAGTCTTTTGATACGTTCTGGTGTGCTTGTAGGCGCCAGTAAAAAGATAGGGTCCAGACCAGCTGATTTTAAAACTGGCACATAGTCATTGGCCTCGACCGGTGGCATATCAACGGTGATGACACCGTCGATTCCGCATGCTGCCGCCTGTTCTGCAAAGGACTGATAACCCATGACCTCAATCGGATTGAGATAACCCATGACGATGATCGGTGTTTTATCATCGGTTTTGCGAAATTCGCTGACCAGGTCAAACACATCATGCATACTGGTATTGTGTTTCAGCGAACGCTCTGCAGCCAGCTGTATCACCGGGCCATCGGCCATCGGATCGGAAAACGGCGCACCGAGTTCGATCATATCGGCACCTGCTGCAACCATGGCATGCATCAACGGCAACGTGATCTCGGGTGACGGGTCTGACGCCATTACATAGGGTATTAATGCTTTTCTTGGCTTGCCGCCTGGCTGGGCTTTCAGTTCGGCAAAACGTTGTGCTAATCGACTCACGACTGTTCTCTCTAAAAATACGGGTTTTGATAAGACCTTACAGCTTTATACCGTCAAGTTCGGCGATGGTGTTGATATCTTTATCACCACGTCCCGACAGGTTAACGATAATACGCTGCTCAGGTTTCATGGTAGCGGCCAGTTTCATCGCATAGGCCACGGCATGGCTGGATTCCAGCGCCGGGATAATACCTTCAATCTGCGTCAGTGTATGAAACGCTGCCAGCGCTTCATCATCGGTGGCGGCAACGTAACTAACCCGGCCGATATCTTTCAACCAGGCATGCTCAGGTCCCACTCCGGGATAATCCAGGCCAGCTGACACCGAATGGGTTTCGATAATCTGGCCATTTTCATCTTCCATCAGATAGGTTCGATTGCCGTGTAAAACGCCGGGATTGCCAGAACATAAAGGTGCCGCATGTTTGCCGGTATCGACACCTAATCCACCACCTTCTACTCCATACATAGCCACGCTGTCATCGCCGAGGAAAGGATGAAACAAACCGATAGCATTGGAGCCACCGCCGACACAGGCAACCAGCGCGTCAGGCAAACAATCATGCTGGCTCTGCATCTGTGCTTTGGCTTCACGGCCGATGACGGTCTGGAAATCACGCACCATGGCAGGGTAAGGATGGGGACCAGCGACGGTACCGATGATATAAAAAGTATCATCCACATTCGTTACCCAGTCACGCATGGCTTCATTAAGTGCGTCTTTTAGTGTTTTTGAACCGGATTCGACTGCGACTACTTTTGCACCCAGCAATTTCATCCGGTAGACATTGGGTGCCTGGCGAGCGATATCTTCGGCGCCCATATAAACCACGCATTCCATGCCAAAACGAGCTGCGACCGTTGCAGATGCAACACCGTGCTGACCGGCCCCGGTTTCAGCAATAATGCGTTTTTTACCCATCATCTTAGCCAGCAGACCCTGACCGATGGTATTGTTGATCTTATGTGCGCCGGTATGATTGAGGTCTTCGCGTTTGAGGAATATCTGCGCTCCACCCACTTGCTGCGTTAAACGCTCAGCAAAATAGAGTGGACTGGGTCGACCTACATACTGCGCCAGATCTTCGTCAAACCTGGCCTGAAAGACCTTGTCAGTCTTAATCTTCTCATAAGCATCGCGTAACTCTTCCAATGCCTGCATCAATGTTTCGGATGCAAAGATACCGCCATAGATACCAAAGTGGCCCTTGTCATCTGGCATCGACATATAATCAGCCATAGTTAATTTTTCTTTTATATCATTCATAAAAATCTCAACGATCTGGTCGTTAACAACCAGTTTTTACCTGCTGCATAAAAGCAGCAATTTTTTCTTTATCTTTTATTCCCGGCGAACTCTCTACACCGCTGCTGACATCAACAGCAAAGGGATGAACCGTTGCTATTGCCTGTTTAACATTAGCAGCACTTAAGCCACCAGCCAGTATAACAGGCATGTTTGTAGTGGCGATGGCTGACCAGTCAAATGTTTCACCGGTGCCGCCCGCTTCACCCGGCGCATGCCCATCTAATAACAGGGCTTTTGCTGTCTGATATTTCTCCGCACTGGCAATCAAATAATCTGCATCACACTCAGGCGATTTCATCCCCAATGCTTTGATGTAAGGACGAGCAAAACGTTCACAAAAAGCTGGCGTCTCACTGCCATGAAACTGTATGAGATCAATTTCAACTTGCTGTAGTACCGTCTGGATCATGCTTTCATCAGCATCTTTGAACAAGGCAACCCGGCTTACGAATGCAGGCACAAGGCTACTGATTTCAGCGGCCTGAGCGTTGCTCACAAAACGCGGGCTTTTTTCATAAAAAACCAGCCCAATCGCGTCAACACCTGCATCGACAGCCAGTCGCGCATCATCACTGCTCGTAATACCACAAATTTTAACACGTGTACGCATAAAAAATTCTTCAGCCTTATCAACTATTTCACTTAACTTAAGGTCGGCAACCAGCCACTGTCGGGCAAACCGTGCTCTTTCGGGTATTCTACATTAACCAGGTACAAACCGGCGGGAGAAGCTGTCATACCGGCACACTTTCTGTCACGCCCGTGTAGAACCTCCCGCATCCATTCGCCGGGCTGTTCACCACGGCCGATAATCATCAGCGTGCCCATGATATTTCTCACCATATGGTGCAAGAAGGCATTAGCTTTAATATCCAGTATCAGAAAATCCCCCTGGCGTTTGACACTAATCTTTTGCATCACTCGGACAGCATGGTTTGCCTGACAGCGTGATGAGCGAAAGGCCGAGAAGTCCTGCTCACCCAGCAGCAACTGCGCAGCCTGATGCATCGCGTTATCATCAAATGAGGCATAAGACCATGCGACATTATGCTGAAACACGGCCGATCTAACTCGCCGGTTATACAATATATATCGATAACTCCTCGATATGGCACTAAAACGCGCACTAAAATCGTTACCGACCTGTCGTACCCAGTGCACAGAGATATCACCCGGCAGGTTGGTATTGCTGCCCAGCATCCAGGCTTTTAATTCACGCTGCACGCTGGTATCAAAGTGCACCACCTGACCGGTGGCGTGTACGCCAGTATCTGTCCTGCCTGCACAGGTCAGCCGTATGGGTTCATTGGCAACGATAGATAATGCCTGTTCCAGCTCTCCCTGGACCGTGCGAGTACCATGTGACTGGAGCTGATAGCCGCTGAACAAACTACCATTGTATTCGACGCCTAGAGCGATTCTTTGTTTAACCATGATTAGTATAAAGTGGCTGATATTAATGGGTAATGGCTACACTGCCTCCCTGGCTCTTTGTGCTATACCGCCCATCCATGGGCATACGCACACCACCTTCCCTGGTTCTCTGTGCTATACCGCCCATCCATGGGCATAAAAAACGCCAGCCTGGTAACAGACTGGCGTTTTTTATTTTACAGAAAAATCGAGTCAGTTAATCCAGTTTTGCCATTAAATCGCTGGCTTCCTGTTTCTGCTCATCATTACC
This sequence comes from Gammaproteobacteria bacterium, assembly GCA_041570895.1. GTDB lineage: Bacteria > Pseudomonadota > Gammaproteobacteria > SZUA-229 > SZUA-229. The sequence goes on along the minus strand of JBFFVI010000009.1, from coordinate 13,261 downwards.
ATCAGCCAGCACCTCCTCGAGTATACCGCGCGTACCTTCATGGTCGCCCATATCGAGATAGGCACGTGCCAGATCCAGTTTTGTGCTGACCTCATCGACATCGTCCAGGCTTGAGAGATCAAAATCTTCATCATCTGCCAGATCACTGCTATCTGCTAGCGTTTCAGTTTCTTCGACAAGATCGATATCCACTGCACTGTCATCATCCATACCTATGGCTTCAGCTTCGTCAGACAGGTCGAGGGAAATCTCTTCATCATCAGCTACAGTAGCTGTCGCAGAATCATCTTCCAGACCAAAGTCGATATCGATATCACCGACATCGAGGGCTTCATCTTTCGAACTATCGTCGGCATCCAGGTCCAGACCCAGGTCGACATCACCCAGATCGATACTTTCTTCAGCTTCTTCGACAGCTGCTTCAGCCGTATCCTGTATATCTATATCCAGTTCAGAAGCATCGATATCGAGTGAAAACTCATCTTCCGCAGCTGCAGGTTCTTCAATTGCGCCGGTATCACTTATATCAAATTCAAGCTCATCAATCGCTTCCGCAGCATTCTCTTCTACATCTGCCATCGAATCATCTGTAGCCATATCTGGCAGCTCAAGAGCATCATCCTCCAGGTCCAGACTAGGCGCCTCCTCTGCTGCATCCATACCCAGATCGAAGTCCATCGACGGTGCGCCTGGTGCAATCTCATCGACACCAAGACCACCGACCATCGTGCCCTGGAACATCGGGTTATCAGCACACAGATCCTGCCCCATAACCACTATTTTTTTCCATAGAGGGGATTCAACATCATCAGTGCGCTGCTTGATCTCACTAGCAACGGCGACGAAGGCTTCAGCATTTTTACTGGCATAATGTGTTTCTGCCAGTTTAACGCGATAGTCATCGCGATCAGGGTTATCCGCAATAGCCTGAACAAGCAGATCTTCAGCCTGTTGATAAATACCATAAGCCAGATAAACATCGGCTTCAGCAATAACATCATCACGCGGCTCATCGTCCGCAAGCGCAGCTGAAGAATCTTCATCGGCGATAATCGTATCTTCAACCGAATCGTGCATCATGGTCGCGTCTGAATCAAAATCATCTGCTGACGAAACTTCGTCAGCAAGCACCTGATCACTCGCCAGCGATGAAGTTTCTTCCTCTGCTTCAGCCACGTCATCAGCAAATGTATCCAGATCTTCTAAACCTGTCATTTCTGGCGCAGCTGCTTCTGCTGCTTTACGGCGTTTTTTGATGATTAATCCAGCCAGACCCGCGATTAGCAATACGACGACGCCCGCAGCAGCAAGCATCATCGGATTATTAAGTAATCGAGTGATGACATCAGGCTCTGCTGCCTGTTCGACTGCCTGAGGCTGAGCTATTTCAATATCATCTGCTACCGTTTCAGTTTCAGCTGGCATTTCGGCAATGCTTTCATCACTCAGCGCTGCATCCGTCCCTTCTTCGGTCGTTTCATCAGTGAATAAAGCCTCTTTTTCACTATCTTCTGCACTTTCTTCCTGCATGCCTTCTGGCGTTTCAGCCATGGTATCTTCAAGCATTGCTTCAGTGCCAGCTTCTTCAATAGTACCTTCTTCTGATGCAGCGTCAGCTAAGGACTCATCTGTAGCATATTCACTTTCCGCGTCGACATTGAGCGATTGAACTTGAGACAACTCTTCATCTTCAATCGATAACATGCCTTTCATCTTGTCGACATGCTGCTGCAGCATATCAACTCTTTGCTGAAGCGCTTCTTTCTCTACCTGTTCCGTTTCTACACGTTCCCGCGCCAAAGCCAGTTCTGCACGTAACTCTGCAGCTGTCATCTGTGTTGGATCTTTGCTGCTGCTGGTCGAAGAACCAGAACCAGCACTAACTATTTCTAAATAGGCTTCATCTTCTTCACCGGTGATTACAGCGCCGTCATCACCAGCAACTGCCGAGGCATCGACTTGCATCGCAGAGACCGGTTCACCACCGCTCTGAGACTGTTGATACTGACGCCACAGGGCCGCCTGTTCACGCACCATGGCACGTGCTTCTGCCTGATCAACAGCAGCGATCTGATCATAATCCGGCACACGCAGGATATAACCGCGTTTCAGACCATTGATATTTTCATTAATAAATGATTCAGGATTAGCACGCAACAGCGCAACCATCATCTGAGGCACAGAGATGCTCTGGTCGGGACGCATGGCATCAGCCAGGCTCCAGGCAGTATCTCCCGCCTTGATTCGATAACTGTTTTCCGGCTGGTTAATTCTTGTCGCTGACTTTCCCACAGGTGCGGGCACCCAGGTCGGCTGGTTATTCGATTGACTCACTGGTGCCTGTGACACAGCGGCTGGCTGAGTTTGTTGAGCGGCCACCTGAGCAGCGGGTCTTGAAAGTGCGGCGCCGGGGACTGGCACAGGGACGATATTCGTGGCGCCGCCTGAAGTCGGGCGAAAACCAGGACCATCTGATGTGCTTGCTGTTTGACTGGCCGCTGCAGAAGTCGTACTGGCAGGCTGCGTCATAAATACAGGAGGATCCAGCAATACGGTATATTCACGCAATAAATGACCATTTGGCCAGTCGATTTCAACCAGGAAATTCAGGTAAGGCTCACGTATCGGGCTACCTGAAGAAACTTTGATATAAGGGTTACCATTGATCTCTTCGGCCTTGAAACGTAAATCATTAAGTGAATACGGCCGGTCTAAGCCAGCACGTAAAAATTCTTTTCTTGAGGCCAGCTTAATAATTAAGTTTTCAGTATCTTCTACAGTGGCAGATAATAATTCGATATCTGCGTTTAGCGTCTGGTTTAATGCCGAATTTACTTCTATTTCACCCAAACCCAGGGTAAAACCCGTATTAGGTATAAGTAATGCCCCGGCTATTATAGTCCCAAGCAATTTACGAGCTGGTAATTTACGCACTGGTGAGTCCCCTATTCATCCCGTAGCCACCTGTCCATATGCTTCTAATCGGCACATCAAAAACAGGTATTAACCACGATTATTCTTATTATTCAGCTTCGAAAGCTTATTATCAACAACATACTTTAAGTTTGCAGATATAACTATAGGTTATAAATACTGTTTTATCAAAATCTCAGCAATTTGTACGCTATTTAATGCAGCCCCTTTACGTACATTATCGGACACCACCCACATATCCAGACCTCGCTCGTGTGAAATATCCTCACGAATCCGGCCAACGTAGGATGCATCATTGTTTGCACCTTCGGTAACAGCGGTTGGATAGCCGCCATCGACACGCTCATCAAGGACGATGACACCTTCAGCTTTTGATAACAGCTCGGTCGCCTGTTGAGCAGTAATCTTTTCCCTGGTTTCTATATGTAGTGCTTCAGAATGGCCATAAAAGACAGGTACCCGTACTGCTGTAGGGTTCACCATGATGGATTCGTCTTCAAAGATCTTACGTGTTTCCCAGACCATTTTCATCTCTTCCTTGGTATAACCATTGTCCATGAAAACATCGATCTGTGGTAATACGTTAAAAGCGATCTGTTTTGGATAAACTTCACATTTGAGCGGTTTTGCATTGAGCAAGCGAGCAGTTTGTCCTGCCAGCTCTTCAATCGCTTCTTTGCCGGTACCGGAAACTGCCTGGTAAGTCGCGACATTGATTCTTTCGATCCCGACTGCATCATATATAGGTTTGAGCACGACCAGCATCTGTATGGTCGAACAGTTAGGATTCGCAATGATGCCGCGTTTTTTATAATCAGCAATCGCATGCGGATTTACTTCCGGCACCACCAACGGGATATCGTCGTCATAACGAAACTCCGAAGTATTATCGATGACCACACAACCGGCAGCCGCAGCTTTAGGTGCAAACTCTTTGGAGATTGAGCCGCCTGCTGAAAACAGACCGATCTGTACTTTAGAGAAATCAAAATCAGCCAGATCCTGTACTACCAGTGTTTTATCACCAAACGCGACACGTTTACCTGCAGAGCGACTACTGGCTAAAGCATAAACTTCACCGACAGGAAATTTGCGTTCTGCCAAAATAGACAGCATGGTTTCACCAACAGCACCGGTAGCACCAACCACCGCAACATCATATGTTTTACTCATAATCTTACTTCGCTAAAAACTAAAAAATGAAAAAATTAAAAACTTTATTTGGCCTCAGAGGCGCGGAGACGCAGAGAAAAAATCTTTTACTGCAATTCAGCTAACACCGCCTCACCAATTTCAACGGTTCCTACTTCTTTACAGCCTTCCGCCATAATATCCGCTGTACGTAAGCCTTTATCCAGCACTCTGCCGACTGCTGCTTCTATCTCATCGGCAAGATCAGCGTGGTCCAGGCTGTAGCGTAACATCATTGCTACCGACAGGATGGTCGCCAGTGGATTAGCCACACCTTTACCTGCAATATCAGGCGCAGAACCATGGATCGGTTCATACATACCTTTAGCGTTTGCATCCAGTGAAGCCGAAGGCAACATACCGATCGAACCGGTTAGCATCGCTGCTGCATCAGACAAGATATCACCGAACATATTTTTGGTCACCATCACGTCAAACTGTTTCGGCCACTTCACTAATTGCATGGCCGCATTATCAACATACATGTGGCTCAATTCCACTTCTGGATACTCGGCAGCATTTTTAGTCACCACTTCACGCCATAGTTCTGAAACTTCCAGCACGTTGGCTTTATCGACCGAACACAGACGTTTACTACGTTTCATTGCAATATCAAAAGCCACTCGACTGATACGGTCGATTTCACTTTCTTTATAAACCAGCGTATTGAAACCTTTGCGCTCACCTGAGGCGTCGGTCTCTATACCGCGAGGCTCGCCAAAATAAATACCACCGGTTAATTCGCGAACGATCATGATATCCAGACCGGACACGACTTCAGGCTTTAAAGAAGAGGCATCCGCAAGTTGCGGATATAAAATCGCCGGCCGTAAATTTGCAAACAGCTCAAGTTCTGAACGCAGAGCGAGTAGACCACGTTCAGGACGAAGCTCACGCGCCAGACCGTCATATTGTGGACCACCGATGGCACCGAACAAGATCGAATCCGAGGCTCGTGCCAATGCCAGGGTTTCATCTGGCAGCGGTTTACCTGCAGCGTCGTAGCCAGCGCCGCCTACGGGAGCCTCTTCCAGCTCGACATCAAGACGGCCACTGTCTTTATAGTGGTTTAAGATTTTGACGGCTTCTGCAACAATTTCTATTCCGATGCCATCACCAGGCATCACAGCAATTTTTAAACTCATGTTTCTCTCTAAAAAAATATAAACCCACTTAAAAAGGGATGTAATTATACGCTAATTTGTAATATCACTCTAAAATCAAAAACCATCCACCGCAGAGGCGCGGAGACGCAGAGTTTTTTTGTTGCGCCTGCGGCGCAGTAAACAATAATATGTTTTTCTCTGCGTCTCCGCGCCTCTGCGGTTAAAATCGTTTAAAACAACCAGGGCGCCGTTTGCTTCCTTTTGTCTTCGAACGCCTTAATCTCATCTGCGTGCTGCAGTGTTAGAGCGATATCATCCAGACCATTCAACATGCAATGTTTACGAAAATCATCGATCTCAAACGTCGCGATTTTTTCACCCTGACAATGAACGCTCTGTGCTTCGAGATCAATCGAAAGCTCCAGTCCATTTTTTTCCGATACAAGCTTGAACAGGCCATCAACAATATCTGCATCCAGAACGATCGGTAGCAGTCCATTTTTAAAACTGTTATTGAAAAAAATGTCTGCAAAACTCGGCGCGATCACTGCACGAAAACCAAAATCATCTAATGCCCATACCGCATGTTCTCGCGACGAACCGCAACCAAAGTTCTCCCGTGCCAGCAATATCGTCGCCTTATCATAAGGCGGCTGATTTAGAACAAAATCCGGATTAATACGACGACGGGTATTGTCAATTTCTGGACCACCGGCATCAAGATACCGCCAGTCATCAAAAGCGTTAGGGCCAAAACCTGAACGTTTGATCGACTTTAAAAACTGTTTCGGGATAATCGCATCGGTATCGACGTTAGGTCGATCCAACGGTGCCACTATTCCTGTGTGCTGGGTGAATTTTCGCATTATTATTATCTACTTTTTAATATCTGCTTCTACTTTATTTGAAGTTTCGCTGATGGCAGCTGGCGCTTCTTTTAATGCTTCGCCAGCATTTTGTACACCGGTTTGAATACCGTCACCGGCTTCTTTTAAATTCTCTTTAAAATTACAGGCCGTCAGTACTGACGACATAAAAAGTAATGTGATAAGTAATTTCATGTTTTCTCTCGTTTAAGTTAACGTTGTCGCATCGGTAAAATGCCCGGTCACTGCTGCTGCAGCCGCCATTGCCGGACTGACCAAATGCGTTCTTCCACCCTGACCCTGGCGGCCCTCAAAATTACGGTTCGACGTTGACGCGCAACGCTCTCCCGGTTCCAGACGATCAGCATTCATGGCAAGACACATAGAACAGCCCGGTTCGCGCCATTCGAAACCCGCATCGATAAAGATCTTGTCCAGACCTTCCTCTTCAGCCTGTTTTTTTACCAGACCCGAGCCGGCAACCACCATGGCAAGTTTTATGTTAGCGGCGACATGCCTGCCGTCAGCAATTTTTGCTGCCTCACGCAGATCTTCTATACGTGAGTTAGTGCATGAGCCGATGAATACTTTATCAACTTTGATTTCATTAATCGGCGTGCCCGCTTCAAGCCCCATGTAGACCAGCGCTTTGCGCATACCATCGGCTTTCACCTTGTCGTTTTCATCATCCGGATCTGGTACCACCGCATCGATAGCCACCACCATTTCTGGTGAAGTCCCCCAGGTGACCTGCGGTTTGATATCGGCCGCATCAAGATGCACGACCTTATCAAAATATGCGCCTTCATCACTGTGCAAAGTTGACCAGTAAGCTTGCGCTTTTTTCAATGTTTCATCTGTCGGTGAATAAGGCCGCCCTGTTACATAGTCTATAGTCGTTTCATCCACTGCCACCATGCCTGCACGTGCGCCGGCCTCAATCGCCATGTTGCACACTGTCATACGGCCTTCGATCGACAGGGCGCGGATGGCATCGCCACCGAACTCGATCGCGTAACCGGTACCGCCTGCGGTACCAATCTCGCCGATGATGGCAAGCACGATATCTTTAGCGGTAACACCCGCCGGCACCTCGCCATCGACCGATACCAGCATGTTCAAACTTTTATTCTGCATCAAACATTGTGTCGCCAAAACATGTTCGACCTCTGAAGTACCGATTCCGAATGCCAGTGCACCAAACGCGCCATGTGTCGAGGTGTGAGAATCACCGCAAACCACGGTCATACCTGGCAGGGTGGCACCTTGTTCAGGACCGATGACATGTACGATACCCTGACGTTCATCACTCATATCAAATTCGGTTAAACCAAACTCTTTGCAATTACTGTCCAGTGTTTCGACCTGTAACTTTGCAACCGGATCCTGAATCCCCTGACTGCGATCCGTGGTAGGTACATTATGATCAGGCACGGCAACAATCGAGCTGGCTCGCCAGGGTTGGCGATTCGCTATCCGCAAACCCTCAAATGCCTGCGGTGAAGTTACTTCATGCACCAGATGACGGTCGATATACAATAGAGCCGTGCCATCATCTTCGCTGCGAACCACATGGTCCTGCCATAATTTATCGTATAGTGTTTTAGCGTTATTCATTTTATCTTCTTACTATCTACCGTAGTACGCCATGACGCTCGCTTTAGCGATGGCATGACTGTTTAAAAAGAAACCGATTAATTCGGGGCGTGCATCAGATGTCTGCTCGAGCTTTTCTGTATCCAGGGCATACGCAGTAAAGATATAACGGTGAGGCTTATCCCCTTCTGGCGGACATGCACCACCAAAACCTTTACTGCCGTAACTAGTGATACTTTCGATTGCGCCCGCAGGCATGGCCGTATTACTTGCCCCCGTTTTTACACTATCCGCTGATTGCGGGATATTAAACACTACCCAGTGCCACCAGCCACTGCCAGTTGGTGCATCTGGATCGTAAGCTGTAATCGCAAAACTTTTGCTGCCTGCAGGCGCATTCTTCCAGCTTAATTGCGGAGAGATATTTTTACCGCTGCAGCCAAAACTGTTAAATACCTGATCGTTGCCGATCTGCCCATGAATATCGGCACTACTAAGCGTAAAACCTTCTGCCATCACATTCGTTGATAACAAAAGCATCAGTGCTACATGCCATTTTTTTGACATCATCATCTCTCCCATAAATACATTTCATAAAAGCCATTTCTCGATAGTGCAAGAGTAGTGTCTTTCGACATATAAAACAAATTCATAATTTTTATAACATTGATTACTTTTAGTTATATATAAATTATAATCAATCCACTTAATATAACGCCAATACATTTCCATGGATATACAAAATATTCGCGCCTTTTTGATGGTGGCAGAGACCCAGTCATTCTCTCGCGCCGCAGAAAAACTGTTTCTTACGCAACCCGCTATCAGTAAGCGTATCGCAACGCTGGAAGATTCACTGGATTGCCAGCTGTTTGACCGGCTGGGTAAAAACATTCAGCTCACCCAGGCGGGTCAGGCACTGATCCCCAGTTACCAACGCATACTGAGCGAAATTAACGAAACCAGGCACATCATCAGTACGCTGAGATCAGAAGTAAGCGGCCACCTCAAGTTTGGTACCAGTCATCATATCGGCCTGCATCGCCTGCCGCCGATCCTAAAACAATATACCAGGCTGTACCATCAGGTTGAACTCGATATACAGTTCATGGATTCAGAACAGGCAGCTGCATTAATATTAAAGGGCAGTATTGAACTGGCATTGATAACCTTACCTGATGAAATTGAGAGCCATCTCAGCACCATACCAGTATGGACCGACACGATGTTTTGTGTGGTTGCCAAAGACCATGTCCTGGCAAAACAAAAGCACGTCACCATAAAACAACTGTCTGAACATGGCGTATTGCTGCAGGCACAGAGCACTCATACCCGCGACATCATCGACCAGGCATTAAAGTTAAATCCGGAGATAAAAATAATTATGGAATCCAACTATCTCGAAACCATCAAAGCGATGATTCAGAACGGGCTGGGATGGGGCGTTTTGCCAGAATCGATGATCGATGGGTCATTGCATCGACTGAACATCAAAGGGGTGAAGATGGAGCGGCACCTGGGCGTTTTATTGCACGCATCGAGAACTCTCTCAAGTTCTGCAAACGCCCTGCTGGAAACACTAAAAAACTCAAAGTAAGAACCACGCTGACTCACTCAGGTCGCTGAATAAATTTCCACACGATAGCTAGCGCCAGCATGGTACAGCATGCCGCGAACATGAACAGTACAGCCGCACCCCACTGGTCCCAGACCATACCACTGATCAAACTGCCAACGGCAACACCTGCTCCAAAACTCACACTGGAGTATAACGCCTGCCCTCTGCCCTGGTGGCTACCGATAAAATATTCATGTACCAGGGAGATACCAACTGCATGGAAAACACCAAACGAGAAAGCATGAAAGAGCTGTGCAAGAAACAACATCGATAGATCATCGACGAAGAAACCGATGATCAACCAGCGAAGCGTGGTCAATAATAAGGTAACAATGAGCAGCTTACGTGCACCGAAGACAGGCAGCAGACGATGCATCAAGAGAAAGATAACAATTTCAGCAAGCACACCCACTGCCCACAGTACGCCGATCATGTGCGAACTGTAACCCTGTTCTTCCAGGTAGATGGTATAAAAAGTGTAATACGGCCCGTGACTGCATAACATCAAAAAACAGACGACGAGAAAGGCCATCACTTTAGGTTGTTTGATGACATGCCAGATGGGAGCGTGATCGGCATGCGGTGTATTTAATTTTTCCGGTACAACGAAGCTGCTGAAAGCGATTATGACAAAAGTCATCAAAACGACCAGTGGAATAATGTCGGTGCCATAACCCTCTAATAGATCACCGATCATAACGACTAAAACGATAAAACCTAGCGAACCCCACAGCCGTATCATGCTGTAATGATGCGTATCATCACCGAGATGATTCAGTGTCATGGCTTCAAATTGCGGCAATGTCGCATTCCAGAAAAAGCTAAACAACAACATGACGACGGTCAACCACCAGAGTTGCTGGCTGACAAAGACCAGGGAAAAGCTTAATACCGCAAGAACACTGGTAACGCGGATGATGAACATCGAACGGCGCGTGTGATCAGCAAGCCAGCCACAGATATAGGGCGCAACAAGTTTGGTCGCCGGCAGGATAGCCACCAGGCCACCGATGGTGAGGCTGTTATAACCGAGAGATTTTAGATACAGACTCCAGTAAGGAACCAGCACACCCAGCGAAGCAAAATAAAAGAAATAAAATCCACTGAGTCGCCAGTATGGGACGCCTGATTTAGCCATCAATCAAAAAAGCGTCTAGGTGTGTGATGGAATAACGGGTGTCTGCGAATGCACATCCATATTCTGACCACGTTGTCGCAACAGATGATCACATAACACGATGGCCAGCATGGCTTCACATATCGGTGTTGCGCGAATAGCCACGCAGGGATCGTGACGACCATGCGTAACTACATCTGTCGCATGACCTTCTACATCTACGGTATCGCCCGAGAGGCGGATGCTCGAGGTTGGTTTGAATGCTGTATGGGCGACGATATTCTGACCTGAAGATATACCGCCTAACACACCACCGGCATGATTGGTTTTAAAACCCTGCGGGGTGATCTCATCACGAAACTCGGTACCTTTGGCTTGCACACAGCCAAAACCATCCCCTATCTCGACACCTTTGGCGGCATTGATCCCCATCATGGCGTGTGCGATATCCGCATCGAGACGATCAAATACCGGCTCACCCAGACCCGGTGGCACACCTTCCGCAACGACCGTGATCTTGCCACCCACTGAATTACCTTCTTTTCGAAGTGCATCCATATAAGTTTCCAGTTCAGTAATCTTTGAGACATCACCACAGAAAAAAACATTGTTGTTTATTTCATTTTTATCCAGCATCGGCATTTCGATCGGACCAAGCTGAGACATGTAACCATAAATTTCTATGCCATAACGATCTTTAAGAAATTTCTTGGCAATACCGCCACCGGCGACACGCATCGCTGTTTCACGCGCTGATGAGCGACCACCGCCACGATAATCACGGCAGCCATATTTTTGCTGGTAAGTGTAATCAGCATGGCCCGGACGAAAACGGTCCATGATATTGCCGTAATCTTTCGAACGCTGATCGGTATTCTCGATCAGCAGGCCAATACTGGTGCCGGTGGTTTTACCTTCGAACACACCAGAAAATATTTTTACTTTATCTTCTTCACGACGCTGCGTGGTATGGCGGGAAGTGCCCGGTTTACGGCGATCGAGATCAAGCTGTAGATCTTCTTCCGTTAACTCTATACCTGGCGGGCAACCATCGATGATGCCTAGCAGACCGGCACCGTGGGATTCACCTGCGGTGGTTAAACTAAACAGCTTTCCTATTGTATTACCTGACATAACACCAACTTATCTGTTGAATCCTTCGAACGAAGCGTACGAAGGATTCACTAATTATTAAAAGTGAGCAAATATTAACACGGCTTCAGTCGATGTGGGATGAAGCATTCACAGATTAAACATTAACAGCCCGTTCAAAATCAGCCTGATGTGTTTCCAGCTGTTTGGCGGTCAATAAAAACACCCCATCACCACCAAACTCAAAATCGATCCAGAAAAAAGGAACATCGGGCAGCGCTCGCTCTAAAGCTGCCTGCGAATAACCGACTTCCACCACCAGAATACCCTCTTCAGTCAGATGCTGTCTTGCGTTTAATAACATCGGCAGGACAAGATCAAGGCCTTCATCTCCCGCGGCCAGTGCCAGTGCCCCCGGTTCAAAATCAAATTCGGCCGGTAACTGCGCAACTTCCTGCTCACTCACATAGGGTGGGTTGCTCACGATAATGTCATAGTGTTTACCGGAGAGCCCGTCAAAAAGGTTTGACTCGATCAGCTCAACCCTCTCTTCCAGCCCGTGGTTCTGACGATTTATCTCAGCCACAGCCAATGCCTCAGGCGAAATGTCACTGGCATCTACCTGCGCATCTTCAAACGCATAAGCACAGGCGATAGCGATACAACCACTACCAGTGCATAGATCAAGGATGTTATTTACCTGCTCGGGATATACCCATGGAGTAAATTGCTGCTGGATGAGCTCAGCGATAGGTGAGCGCGGGATCAATACGCGCTCATCGACAAAAAAACTTAAGCCGGCGAACCAGGCTTCATTGGTAATATAGGCTGAAGGCCTGTGATCGATACGCTGCTGAAACATATCCAGCACATTCAGGCGTTCGTCCATTGTCAGCACGCAATCAAAATACTCTACGCTAAAGTCAGGCGGCAGATGCAACCCACTAAGGCATAGATAAACCGCTTCATCAATCGCTGTAGGCATACCCTGAGTAAAACTTAAGCCTGCCGCATTAAACTGGCTGGTTCCCCAGCGGATCAGATCACGCAGGGTGATCAGGTCATTAGCAATCTCACGTTTATTTATCATGCTCTCATTCTTTATTAAGTAAAAATCCAGCCAACGCTGTACCCTGTAATGCCTGTAAAGTCAGACCTGTAATGAACTCTATAGTTATGACTCGCTTCCATGCATTGCTATAAGCGATTATAATCAGTCCGTGATTATCCAATCAGGCGCACGCTTTAAATCTGTTATGAACAACAAATCGCTCAATCCCCTACTGCTCATCATTTTATGCTTTTTTAGCTCCTTTTTTAAAGCCGCTTATGCAACTGAAGCCAGCCTGTCAGCTGAAGATGCATGGATATCAGAGGCCCCGCCGGTTAGTCGTGTGATGGTCGCTTATATGACGCTAAAAAACACCGGCGCAGAAGACATAGAGATTGTACGCGCAGAATCTGACTTGTACAGCAGTATCGAATTTCATGAAACCATACACCAGGATGGCATGGCCAGAATGGTTCGTTATGATAGCTTAAAGATTGGCGTCAATAAAAAACTTGAATTAAAACGTGGCGGCGCACATCTGATGCTGTTCAATCCTGGCAAACGATTAAAAGCCGGCGATACAGTAAAAATTAAATTTACCACAAAAAACAATGCTAACAAAACCATCCTTGTCAAGGTTAAAAAAGCGCAATTCTAGCCATCCCCTGCCGCAGCAACATCAAAAAATAA
>JBFFVI010000008.1:0-17459 GCA_041570895.1 Gammaproteobacteria bacterium | reverse complement strand
TCGAAGAAACCCTGGCTAAATATCAATTGTGCTTTGCCGGTAGTTCACTGGGAGGTTATTATGCGACTTACCTTGCTGAGAAATATTCTGGCACGGCGGTTCTGATCAACCCGTCGGTTAAACCGTATGAAACGTTAAAAGCTTACCTGGGTGAGAATAAGTTTTACTATGATGATGGTTGCTGGCAGTTTGATGAATCACATATTCAGCAATTGCGAAACATGGACGTGGAGAATATAACCGAAGCAGATCGTTACCTTGTTCTGCTACAGACCGGTGATGAAACACTGGATTACCGGGAGGCTGCTCTAAAGTATAAAAACGCTCAATGTATTATCGAACCAGGCGGCGACCACAGCTTTACTGGTTTTGAGAGACACCTTGAGAAAATTATACAGTTCAGCCAGATTAACTTTGAGCATCAGCCATAACCGTTGCTAACTAAAAGCAACGGTGATTATATCTAGCTAGCTTATGTGGTAATCAAATGAAAAATTTTTTCTGTGCAGCCTGCCTCTCAGTGGTTAAAATGCACTCTGAATTAGACATATATTGATTAGGCGTTATTTATGACACTCGGTCCATTAATGGTTGATCTGGAAGGAACAAGCATTAGCGATACAGAAAGAGACTTATTACTGAAGCCAGAAGTGGGCGGAGTGATCCTGTTTACCCGTAATTTTGTATCAGTGGCGCAGCTCACCGCTCTTACCTGTGATATTCACAACTTGAGAACACCTCATCTACTTATTGCGGTAGACCATGAAGGCGGACGGGTACAGCGTTTCCATGAAGGCTTTAGCCGTATCCCGGCGGCAGCGACTTATGCCCATATTGCTAAAGATAATCTGGAAAAAAGCAGGCAACTGGCAGAAAAATCTGGTTGGTTGATGGCTATTGAGTTACGTGCCTGCGGTATCGATTTTAGTTTTGCCCCAGTGCTTGATCTGGCACATGGCTTAAGTGGTGTCATCGGTGACCGCGCCTTTCATAGTAAGCCGATGACAGTAGCAACCCTGGCTTACGCTTTTATGCATGGTATGAATAGAGCAGGTATGCAGGCCGTGGGTAAACATTTTCCTGGCCATGGTGGTGTTGTCGAAGATTCACATATTGCGATGCCAGTAGACCATCGTGAGTTAGAGGAACTACTACGCAGTGATATTATTCCTTTTGAATATATGATCGAAAACAAGCTGGCTGCAATAATGCCAGCACATGTCATATACGACAAGGTCGATGAAAAACCTGCAGGTTATTCATCTTTCTGGATAAACAACATTTTACGCCAGCGTCTAGGTTTTCAGGGAGTGGTCTTCAGCGATGATCTGAGCATGCAGGCGGCATGTGTCGTTGGTGGCTATGGGGAACGCGCTGAGGCTGCATTAGCGGCAGGTTGCGATATGGCACTGGTGTGTAATCATCTCGAAGGAGCCATTGAAGCAGCTGAATATATTAAAGGTTATGTCAATCCGACATCACAGCTACGCCTGGTCCGTATGCATGGTGAAGGCAATATCAGCTGGGCGCAGTTACAACAGGATGAAAACTGGCGGCAGGTATCAGCACAGATTATTGCATTGAATGATTCACCTGTAATGGAAATGGATGTTTAACTAGTAAACTTTATAGCACTACTACGCTGGGCAAGTACACTGGAATCGTTCCAGACAATTCTCAGCATACACTCCATCCATGGAGATAAGAAAATTATGAATAAGAAAAAATTACTGATTATCATGTCTAACTCCGACCCTGCAAAGCCTGAAGGGTGTTATCCGCCATTATTCCAGGCGACCATTGCCGCGGCTCTGTCGCATGATGTAGATGTGGTTCTGACGGGTACCTCTAGCCAGCTTGCACTTGTTGATGTAGCAAAAGACATAGAGATAAACCTTGAGACTCACAGTACGCTCTACGATATCATTCATGAAGCACACCACGCTGGCGTCAGCTTTAAAGTCTGTAACACTTCCCTGGAAATGGCGGCAGCAGAGTTGATAGAAGAAGTCGAGGAAAGAGTCGGAGCGGCATATGTTATCGATGAGGCAATGGACGAGAATACTGTTACCTTTACTTATTAGTTATAAATTAGATACTGAAAGATGGATTTAAAGTCACCTGATGTAAACATCCCTGCTGACTGTAGACTTGTGTTCAGCAATAGCCAGATAACTTCTGCGCTGGATAAATTGGCCGACAAGCTCAATCAGCAATTAAAAGATGAAACGCCAGTCGTGCTCTGTGTTATGCAGGGCGGGCTGGTTTTTTCCGGGCATATGATTCCACGACTGCACTGTATGCTGGAAATCGATTACATCCATGCCACACGATATGATAATAAGACCTCGGGCGGTGAACTATCCTGGAAAGCTTATCCGGTTACGCCACTGGCAGGCCGCACTGTGCTGATACTGGATGACATCTTTGATGAAGGCAGGACACTAAAATCGATTATCCAGCACTGTGAATCACAGGGGGCAACTAATATTGTGTCGGCCGTATTATTAAAGAAAAATCACAATCGCTGCATCACCCATGATTGTATCGACACTGCACTAACAGATAATATTGCACTGACTGTGGAAGATAACTACGTCTTCGGTTTTGGTATGGACTACAACGGACAATACAGACAACTCGATTCGATATATGCACTTGAAGAGGGAGACAGGTGAAGTTAGCAATAATAGGTGGCAGCCTGCTCGGTCAAATTCATGATTTTACCATCGTTGCAGAAGAGCGAATCAAAACACCTTTTGGTCAACCATCGGATACCTTTTTTTCCGGCACCATAGGTGATGCCGAGGTGATCTATTTTAACCGTCACGGAAATGCTCATCATCTGGCGCCGCATCAGATAAATTACCGGGCTAATATGTTTGTCCTGAAGTTGCTTGAAGTTACCGATGTAGTTGCTGTGACTGCTGTAGGCGGCATCTCGGATAAGATGTCACCGATGACATGGGTGGTACCTGATCAGATAATCGATTATACCTATGGCCGTATGCAGACCTATAATGATGGTAATGATAAAGAAGTTAAACATATAGATTTCAGCTATCCCTTCGAAGAAGGCTTAAGAGAAAAGTTACAGGCAGCAGTAAAAATACATGGCCTGGAGTGTATGCCGCGAGCGACCTATGGGGTTACACAGGGACCGCGTCTAGAAACGATTGCTGAAATTAAGCGAATGCATAATGATGGCTGTGACATCGTTGGTATGACTGCGATGCCGGAAGCGGCTCTGGCACGTGAACTGGATATGAACTATGCCACATTGTCTCTGGTGGTGAACTGGGCAGCAGGAAAGGGCGGGAATGGCGATCAGAAACCGGAAATAATTTCTATGGATGAGATAAAACGCCGCATAGAAGAAGGTAATGAAACCAGTGAAAAACTTGTGAAAAATATAGTTTCACTTTATGGCTGAGTAATTTAATAGAACATCAGCTGATTAAATAACGATCTCAGCGGCATTTTCGCACCATTTATATATCCACAGTTGTTTGAGTTAGACGTGGCGGCTGGAAACTGCAGATAATGAAAAAATCTATGGCTACATATATATTCATACTGATGGTAGTGGGAATCGTCTATCTTGCGCTATTCCATAAGCCGCAACAGTATTCAGAAGCTGAACTAAAGAAGTGGTTCAGCAGTAAATTATCAGATATTGCGGAAAATCTTGAAAACGATATTGTTAATGATAATAATGGTGAATATCCGCACACTGGCAAACAGTCTTTTGATAAACGTGGCGCGATTACTTATGTATTACGCGATAAACTTCATGCGCGTTTTGATGTTTCTGATAAAAATGAAATCGGGCCACAGGATATTATCGAGACGGAAGGATACAGTAAGCTGGATGCAAAGGTTAGAGAACTCAATTTATCTATCCGATTAGAAGAAAGAAATGTTGAAGGTGATGGCGTAGAATCATTCGATGAACTGGATGAGTATACTGACGACTTTCCTCGATATTACACAGTAACGATAAGTGGCTGGTGATCTTTAGATTTAAAAGAGACAGGGTTTGACATTTACTGGTTTCAACGTCCTGGCTGGCAGATGTTAAGAAATCTTCTGCACTTCAGACGAGTCTGGTCTCATCAGGATTTTACGTTTACCAGGGTATGATAATGCCAGTAATAGAGCCTATTAAAAAAGCCATTATTACATAAACGACGCACAGCCCGTCTGCTTTTATAATGCCTTGTAGCTGCAAAGAGTTTTTAAGTCTACGATACTCTTTTAGTTGTTCATTTACATCTTTCATAGCAAGTTTTCTATATATTTAATGTGTTAGCATTTTATTCATGTAGAAAAATAATACGTGATAAGTTGCGCCATTCATTATGCCAACCACGACATTTATTATGTGGAGTATTAGTTTGTTGTTAACTTAATAAAATACAACTAATAACAGTGCAGCAGCAATGATGAAGGCTAATAATCTATAGAGTTCTCTATTTTCTTTTTTTCTTATGTACTCAAACTCTGTGTCACTTAAACTTTCTGCTTCAAAGATGTTACTCTTGGGGTTGTGTCGTATTTTCTTATTTAATTTCTCAATTTCCTGTTGATTCAGTCCCATATGTAATGGCCTGTTTTACTGTAATTACGATTATTTTATGTGACAGTACGTGTAATGGCTTAACAGTCTGTGCCAATCATTTAACATATAGCGACAGTTGGTTATTAAGTATTCTGGCTATTTAATGGGCTTTAATATTAAGCAAATATCTTGTATCGACTGCGCCGTCTACTGGTTGACGCGATTCATGAGATGAAGCATTGATTGTGAATGATTAAAGCTGAGAAAGGATTTTTTCGCACTCATAGATATAGGCCTTGCGTCCAAATATAAACTGTATGCGTGAGCCACCACATTGGCGCCATAAAACCGCAGAGCGGATGCCGGCGAGTAATAATGCTCTTATTCTATTGGCGTTGCGTTCGTTACTTAAGTGAGGCTGTTCACCGCTAACGATGATCTTAGGGCCCAGGTTGCTGATGGTTTCTTTATATAACTGACCTAGTTTAGCAAAAGTATTTTCATGATTGAGCGAGAAGAACTCGAATTGAGATTCGATACTTTTTAGTTTTTTATCGATCTCGTCAAGCATGCTTTTATTGTTTGATAATTTCCTCTCTAACATGATCAATGAGATAACATATTTGGTTATATCAATATCTCTTGCCGATTTATCATCAAGGTGCTGATGTAAAACTTTGACACCATGGCTAACACCAGAGACACTGCCATAGACTTCCTCGACAGTATTTACATCAAAACGAAATAGTGTCTCTATGCTGGCTTCGATATGCGCATTATTGGCATTACCTGTAGTGGCGATCTGTTTGACCAGTGATGCGGCCTGATATATCCCGGCCAGTGCCAGGGTTTGATCGTATTTGCTGTGGATCATGACTTTTTTATTTATTTCCAGTGTGTTATTCGTTATACATGGCTTCGATGACGCCGCCGCCAAGACATACATCATCCTGATAAAATACGATGGACTGCCCGGGTGTGATGGCGCGTTGCGCTGTTTTGAAACAAACCTTGTATTTCGAATTATCAATTTTAGTAAGTGAACATTCCTGGTCACTCTGACGATAACGAATTTTTGCCGTGAGCTGGTCGGTAATGTTTTTATCTGGTTCACTGCCCTCTATCCAGTTAACCTGGCTGGTCTCAAGCGTATTGTTAAACATCGCAGGGTGGTTGTGCCCCTGAGCGACTATCAATATGTTATTTAATAAGTCTTTTTCAACCACGTACCAGGGTTCTTCATCACTTTCTTTTAAACCGCCGATGCCTAAACCTTTACGTTGCCCTAATGTGTAATACATCAGGCCATTATGGTTGCCGACCACGACTCCCTCCAGATTGCGTATCTCACCCGGTTTGGCGGGTAGAAACTTTTCCAGGAAAGTGCTGAAACGGCGTTCGCCGATAAAACAGATGCCGGTACTGTCCTTTTTGTCGTGTGTTATCAGGTTATTAGTTTTAGCTAGTTCACGTATATGCGGTTTATCGAACTCACCGATAGGAAACATGGCATGTGAGAGCTGATGCTGATTTAAGGCATGTAAAAAATAGCTTTGGTCTTTGTTGCTATCTAAACCACGTAACAGCTGTGTTTTATTATTTTTTTGTCTGGTGCGGGCGTAGTGACCGGTAGCAATTTTTTCTGCACCGAGAGACTGTGCATGCTCGAGGAAAGCACGAAATTTTATCTCTTTATTGCATAAGATATCGGGATTGGGTGTGCGGCCAGCGCGGTACTCATCGAGGAAATGCTGGAAGACCCTGTCCCAATATTCACTGGAAAAATTGATAGTGTGTAACTTGATGTTAAGTGCTTCACTGACCGCGGTCGCATCTTTCAGGTCTTCTGCTGCGGCGCAGTAATCTTCGTCATCATCTTCTTCCCAGTTTTTCATGAACAGGCCTTCTACCTCATAACCCTGTTCGAGGAGCAGTAATGCGGCGACTGAAGAGTCGACGCCGCCTGACATTCCAACGATGATTTTCTGTTTTGTCATGAAGCAACGTCGATCAGCATATCCAGAGGATAGCGATTACCAGCAAGATAGTCATCGATGCAGTTAATCACCATCGGGCTGCGTAATCTGTGCTCCAGCTGGATCAGTTCATCACGGCTTTTCCATACCGCATGTACGATGCCATCATCAAGTTCCTGAGCTGGATTGTGATTCTGGCAGGAACCGCAAAATGCTACCCGCAGGAAGCTATCACCATTGTCTGGATGTTTCCATAGATAAATGCCTGTTATGGCTTCCGGAATAAACTGCCAGGCTGATTCTTCCTGAGTTTCACGAATGACAGCATCGATCAGGCTTTCGTCAGGGTCCAGGTGACCTGCTGGCTGATTAAGTACACGTTCTGAATGTACAACTTCTTCGACCATAAGAAATTTGTTGTCACGTTCGATGATGGCGGCAACAGTTGTGTGGGGCTTCCAGATCATCTTCGCTATTGCTTTTTCCGCAGGTGCCTTTTTATTGCGCGGCGATTTAATACTGAATTAAGCCAGATGAAATGGATCGTCATGTAAGCGATCAGGCTACTTGATATTGCCATGGTAAAACAACCGACTAAAAAGGGCATCCAGATTGCGCCTAATTCGTTTAACAGCCAGTCAAAGCTTAATTCGAAACTGAAATCAGTCACCGGTGCACCGACGATCCAGGTGCCGATCTGATAGGCGAAATAAAACATCGGCGGTATGGTGAACGGATTGGTTATCCAGCATAAGATGACCGATATGGGTAAGTTTGTCCGCAGCCAGATAGCTGTGCCGGCTGCCAGTACCATTTGAAAGGGTACTGGCATCCAGGCAAAAAACAAACCGACCGCAAATCCGCCAGCGACCGAACGGCGGTTTAAGTGCCATAAATCGGGCTCGTGTAACCAGTCGCCAAATATCTGCAGTGTTTTGTTATCTTTGATCGTTTTAGGATGTGGAAGAAAACGTTGGAAAAATTTACGTGGCATGATTATAGTGTAACGGAACGTATGCTGTTATAAAGTATGCTGTTCAGCAGTTTAGTATCGATGTTGCGCATTATAACCTTTTTTTGTTTTTCAACTTCGATTATAGATAAGCGTTATAACCCGATTGCTAATTAGGATTATTGAGCAATTGTTTCTACAGGGATGACTGATGAAAAATCATCAAGCAGGGATGTTTGTTTTCGCGCTGGCTTATCTGTCAGGCATTACTTTTATTCAGCAGCTTGCAGCACTGCCTGACATTACACAGTTAATCTTTTTAACTGTGGCTGCACTCTGCCTGTGTTTAATTGTACGATATTTTCTCTGCCAGCTAAATCATACTTTATCGCCACGATATATTACTTTAACTAGTTGTCTTATTATATTGATTTTATTAGGAATATTCCATTCAGTATATTATGCAAAATATCGTCTGGCTCATCAGTTAGATGAATCAGACGTGGGAATAAATATCGTCATCACCGGTAGGGTCAGCAGTATCCCGATTACGGCTGGCAAAGCGCAACGGTTTGAATTTGAGGTGTTCAACCACCGGGTTATCGGCAAAAACACTTCAGTATATAAACGATTAAAAAAATTCCCGAAGAAGTTGCGTTTGAGCTGGTATTACGCTGAGGTTGATGCGGATGAACAGTGGCAGCTGGAAGTTCGATTAAAACCGCCACATGGTTTTATGAATCCTGGTGGTTTTGATTATGAGGGCTGGTTGTTCCAGCACGGTATTCAGGCTACTGGGTATGTGCGCAAGTCGGGGTTAAATAAACGTATTAAAAATGCCGACTGGTGGTCAATCAATAAAATACGCCAGTCTTTGAGTCGGCAGATTGACCAGCTTACAGAAATTCGTTCAGCGGCAAGCTCAAACATGTCACTGGTCAAAGCCCTGGCAATCGGTGACAAATCATCCATCTCGGCTCAGCAATGGCGTGTACTTGCGAATACCGGTACATCTCATCTGATGGCAATATCGGGACTGCATATAGGTTTGGCCGCACTGTTTTCCTATGTCTTGATACGGCGATTGACACCGATATTTATAATAAAACGCATACCGGCGCAACACGTCGCGCTTGTTGGCAGCATGGCGAGTGCATTGCTGTATGCGCTTATCGCCGGACTTTCCATACCAACACAGCGAGCCATTATCATGCTGTTTATCTTGTCGGTGATGATGTTACTACGGCGCAATAACCGGCCGGTTGATTCGCTGGGTTTTGCTTTATTTACCGTGTTACTGCTTGATCCGCTAGCGGTTTTGTCCGCCGGATTCTGGTTCTCATTTTCCGCTGTGGGCGTTATTTTTATCAGTCTCAGTAGCGATAAAAGCGGTAATGCTGAAGAAACAACGGTGTATAGCAGGATGCGTTGTGTCGTTAAGAACTGGCTGAAACTGCAGTTAATGATCAGTGTGTTTTTACTGCCTTTATCTCTATTTATGTTTCAACAGGCATCGCTGGTATCACCGCTGGCCAATCTGTTGTTAATCCCCTATGTAAGCTTCCTGGTCGTACCTGTGGTGCTGCTTGCGATCCTTTCTTCCTTCGTGTTTCAGGGGGTGTCAGAGCAGTTGTTTACCGTGTCCGCCTGGTTACTGGAGTTTATCTGGCCGGCATTATCGTTTTTATCTGAGCAGCCATATGCATACTGGGTTCAGGGCGATGTCAACGTCTCTGAATTATTATTAGCCACAGTTGCGCTGTTGCTGATCTTGTTTTCCAGGCAGGTCCTGAGTTTTCTGGTTGCTCAGAGTTCTAGCCGTAGGCATTCGGTGACAGCGAGTTTTACTGTCCTCTGGTTATTCCGTACCATCGCCTGTCTATTGATTCTTCCGTTATTTCTATCGGATAAACAGTCGCTCAACAGGGGAGACTATCAGTTAACGATACTGGATGTCGGCCAGGGATCTGCAGCAGTCATTCAGACTCAAAATCATCTGCTGGTATTTGATAGCGGGGCAAGATTTAGTGACAAACTGGACGCAGGAAGCGGGGTCGTGATTCCTTATTTACGATCACAGGGGATAACCGAGCTGGATCGATTAATCATCAGCCATGGCGATGCTGATCATATCGGCGGTGCACCGGCAATTATTCAGTATTATCCCGATGTCGAAGTTATCGGCCAGGATATAGAGGGTCTAGATACAAACAATAAAAGGACTTGTCAGCAGGGCCATGCCTGGTACTGGGATGGCGTAGAATTCTCATTCCTGTCCCCCGACAGTGAGGCGGTTTCGTTATCGCCTGGCAACAAACGAAATAATCGCTCATGTGTGTTACGCGTATCGTCGAATTCCGCTTCGGCGCTATTTACCGGTGATATAGAGAAGGAGGTAGAGCGAGAACTGATAGAATTATATGGTGACAGTTTGTTGGCTGATGTATTAATCGTTCCCCATCATGGCAGTAATAGCTCCTCTACGCAGTCATTTATTAACCGAATAAAGCCAAAAATATCATTGATATCAGTTGGTTACAAGAATCGATATAAATTGCCCAGCCAGGCGGTACTGTCACGTTACAAACAGTCAGGTAGTAAAGTTATACAGACCGATAAAATGGGTGCCATCACAATAAAAATAGATGCGAACCATGGCATAGTTACCGAGTCTTATCGACAAATAGGCCAAAAATACTGGCACCATAGGGTGAATTGATACTCACAATGAAAATTACGCTATAGTGTTTAAAATAAATAAAGTAAGATAAGCCGTGCTCTTAATGGGCTATATGCTCAAAAATATAATAATAACTATAACTAGATAAATTTAAGCGGCTTAGCTAAGTTTCGCAGCTTCTTATTCAAAGGTGACATGTGTTCGAACTAGTAAAATCCGGCGGCTGGTTAATGCTGCCTATCATTTTATGTTCTATTGTTTCAATTTCTATTATTGCAGAAAGATTCTGGAGTTTGCGCCGTGAAAAGGTGTTGCCTCATCATCTCGTTGCTACCGTATGGAATGCGGTCAAACAGGACAATATGGCACGAGCTGATATCGAAGCGCTGAGTAAAGAATCGGCACTGGGTGCGATTCTAAGTGCTGGCTTATTTAATCGTAATGAAAGTCGTGAACGCATCAAGGAATGTATTGAAGAAAGAGGGCGAGAAGTGGTCCATGACATGGAACGCTTTTTAAACACTTTGGGCACGATCGCTTCGATTTCACCCTTGCTGGGGCTGCTCGGCACCGTTATCGGTATGATCAGCGTATTCGCTGCCATCACCAAACATGGTGTTGGCGACCCGGGTGCTTTGGCTGGTGGTATCTCTGAAGCCATGATCACCACGGCAGCTGGCTTGACCGTAGCTATCATCAGCCTGGTGTTTTATCGTTATTTTCGTCGCAAGGTCGACGGTATCGTTGTCATCATGGAACGTGAAGCGATCAAGATGGTTGATGTATTACATAATAACCGCAGTCAGCATTCAGATTCCGAGTAATAATAACCATGAATTTGCGACCGGGCCATAAGGAAGAAACAGTAGAGGTTAACTTGACACCATTGATCGACGTGGTGTTTTTACTGTTAATCTTTTTCATGGTGACGACGACATTCGACCGACACGCAAAACTCAAAGTTTCTCTGCCTGAGTCGTCAGCGAAAATAACCCAACAACAAAGTGATCCCCTGGTCTTATCGATCGATGCTAAAGGCAATTATTTTATCAATGATCGTCAGGTGGTTAATCAGTCACTGGATACATTAAAACAGGCGTTGCAGAAAGTTATTGGTGATAATAGTGATATGGCTCTGGTGTTGAGAGCGGATGCTAATACACCACATAAAGCTGTGGTCAGGGCAATGGATGCAGCCTCCCAATTAGGCTTGACTAAATTATCCATCGCAACGGTAGAGGGAAAGTAATCACGCTTTTGTGTTTACGTCTTTTATAATCAGACCACATGTCAAATAAACAAACATCAGCAGATGTAGAACAAAAAGCTATTCAGAGCAGCTTGTATCTGTATCGCCGCTTAATCTCTTATGCGTTGCCATACTGGCCTATCTTTGTCGTTGCTGTCATAGGTATGGTTATCGTCGCAGGATCATCTGCGGCATTTCCGGCTCTAATGCAGCCGTTAATGGATAGCAGTTTTGTTGAACGCGATTCAGAAACAATCAAATGGATGCCTTTCGCTATAATAGGCATTTTTGCGGTGCGTGTAGTCGGCGCATTTATTTCGAGCTACGGAATGAACCTGATCGGACGCAATGTAATACGTGTATTACGAAAAGAAATGTTTTCTCGGCTAATTTCTTTACCTAAATCATTTTATGATCAGGCAACTTCAGGCCAGCTGATATCTAAATTTACCTTCGACGTCGAACAGGTGGCCACGGCGACGACAAAAGCGATCACTGTTTTCATTAGAGATACATTAACCGTGATCGCACTGGTTGGCTGGATGTTTTATCTGAATCCAAAGTTGGCCCTGGTATTCATGACCGTTGCACCTGTCGTCGCCTACCTGGTTGTCAGCGTTTCAAAGCGATTTAGATCGATAAGTAAGAATATTCAGAATAGCATGGGCGATGTGACCCGGATAATCGAAGAATCGATAAAAGGGCAGCTGGTGGTTAAGATCTTCGGTGGCCATGAGTACGAAATTGAGCAGTTTGCTAACGTCAACGATATGAACCGTCGACAGAATTTGCGTATGCAGATGACGCAAGCACTGAGTTCACCCATCGTCCAATTGCTGGTCGCATGTGCCCTGGCTCTCATCATCTATCTGGCTACCCATGAGAGTATGAAAGATGAGATCAGTGCCGGTGCATTCGTATCCTTTATTACCGCGATGACCATGTTGTTGCCACCGGTGCGATCGCTGACTACTATCGTCGGTGACTTGCAGCGTGGCATCGCGGCGGCAGAAAGCGTATTTCATTTTATCGACATGAAAGAAGAGCATGACGAGGGCACGTTAGTTAAAGATACTGTCGAGGGTGTCATAGAATTCTGTGATGTAGACTTCACTTACGATAGTGAAGACGAGGCAGCGCTCAAAGGCATCAATCTTACCATCGAGTCAGGCCAGACAGTCGCTTTTGTCGGTCGTTCAGGCAGCGGTAAGACTACCTTGTTAAATTTAATCCCCCGCTTGTATGATGTTTCTGTAGGTGAGATCAAACTTGATGGTAGCAATCTTCAGGACTATAACCTGGAAAATTTACGCAGTCATATCTCCTACGTAGGTCAGGACATCGTGTTGTTCAATGACACCATCGAGCACAATATTGCTTACGGTAGCATGAAAGACTGTAGTCACGATGAGGTGGTCAAAGCGACGAAAGCAGCCTATGCCTATGACTTTATAAAAAATTCTAACAAAGGCTTTCAGACGATTGTCGGCGAGAGGGGAGTTATGTTATCTGGCGGGCAACGTCAACGTATCGCTATTGCTCGTGCCTTATTGAATGATGCGCCGGTATTGATCCTGGATGAAGCTACCTCCGCACTGGACACCGAGTCAGAGCAATACATCAAGTCATCATTAGAAGAACTGATGAAAAATCGTACCACCCTGATCATTGCGCATCGCCTTTCAACCATTGAAAATGCAGACATCATCGTGGTGATGGACAAGGGTAGAATAGTGGAATCAGGAACACATGATGAATTACTCGCTCTGAATGGTCATTACACAGCGCTGCACCAAATAAATTTTCAGGATGAATAGCTATCAGTGTAGCTAACAACATGTATCGATAAGTATGAAGTCACTGGATCACTACTGGTACACATCGAGTATTATCACCTGGTTATTATTACCTTTGTCCTGGCTTTATTGTCTAATAGCCGTCATTAGACGAAAGCTTTATCGTTCGAACTTTTTGAACAGTTACAGTTCTTCGGTGCCAGTAATCGTCATCGGTAATATCGTCGTTGGCGGTAGTGGTAAAACGCCATTACTGCTCTCATTATGCGAGTATATACAGAAAAAGGGTTTTAAACCGGGTGTAGTCAGCAGGGGCTATGGTGGTAGTGTAAACGGGGTAAAACAGGTGCGGCAAGCTGATTTAGCTGACGTGGTTGGTGATGAACCATTGATGATCTTTCAGCGCACAAAGCTACCGGTAGTTGTCGGTGCAGATCGCGTCGCTGCAGTCGACTATCTGCTAAATAATAATGAATGTGATATCGTTTTATCTGATGACGGTATGCAGCATTACCGTATGCAAAGAGAGCTCGAAATAGCAGTGATCGATGCTGATAGAGGCTTTGGAAATGGTTTTTGTCTGCCAGCGGGTCCTCTGCGAGAGAGAGTCTCTCGTCTACAGCAGGTTGATATCATCGTTTATAATGGCATCAGCTCAGATTTATCAGATAAATGTTCGTATTCGTTACAAATAGTTCGTCTGACGAAATTGAATGGCGAGGAGAGCCGGACATTAGAGTCATTTACTCAGAAGCCAGTTCATGCGGTTGCCGGTATAGGGAATCCGCAGCGGTTTTTCCGCCAGTTGCGGCAAAATGGTATTGAGATTATCGAACATGCTTTTCCTGACCATCATACCTACCGGCAGGATGATTTTTCTGGGTGGAGTGAAGCCTGTATTATAATGACAGAGAAAGATGCCGTTAAATGCGGTCAATTGACGTTAACAGATGCCTGGGTTGCTAAGGCTGAAGCAGAGTTTTCAGGCGCGCTTGAGTCGTCACTGTCTGCATCCCTATTACCATTGCTGAGCCGTCATACGAAACAATGAAAAAAAAATTACAGACAATATTGGTCTGTCCACTTTGTAAGGGCCCGCTGGTGTATCAATCGCGTAAAAAAGAGTTGATCTGTCAGCAGGATAAATTAGCTTATCCTGTTCGTAACGGCGTGCCTGTGCTACTGGATTCTGATGCCCGCAGGATTGAAGACTAAGCCTGGCAGAGTGGCGCTGTGTTTTAACCTCGGTATTTAAGTTAAAACGTCGTCAATGCAGACAATTAGACTAAACTGGTATTGAGCTTTATTTAATCAAAAATCACATAGATAAATCAATGAACGAAGAATTTAAAATAATTATCCTGGCAATTTTTGATAACAATGATTTCCCGCATAAGGCGATAGCCGATATTCACAACAAACCCATGATTCAGCATGTCTATGATAGTGCGAAAGGCTCTGGAGCATCTGAGATAGTTATTGCGACTGATAGTCCGCGTGTTGGTATGTTAGCGGAAGATTTTGGCGCCACGGTGTGCATGCTGGTCGAAAGCAACTTAACCGGGACCGAACGTCTCGCAGAAGTTGTCGATAAAATGGGCTGGGGAGATGATACTATCATTGTTAATTTTCCTGGTGATGCACCGCTTACGCCATCATCGATTATCAAACAGGTCGCTGAAAATCTGATGACAGAGACAGATGCCGATTGCGCTACCCTGTATTCCCTGGTGCCGCATAAAGTCGCTGAAAAAACATATACCATCAAGCTGGTGACTGATAATAAAGGCTATGTTCTGTACTTTAGCCGATGTCCCATACCTCACCAGATGTCAGCTAAATATGAAGTGACAGAATATAAAAATTATATCGAGCTAATCGCATATCGAGCAGGATTGTTAAGAATCTACAGAAACCTGCCTGAAAGTGAGCTGGACTGGGCTGAGGATATCGAAGAGTTCAAGCTACTATATAACGGCATGAAGATACATGCTGCTGAAGCAAATAGTCTGATCGGTCAACGTGTGTTTACTGAAGACGATATCGAGAAAGTCAAAATCCAGATAGCGCCTGGTCGCTAGATTTACCTCGGGTAGATCTCCTTATATTAATAGTCAAATACAGTAGTAGGCCAGCTTTGAGTTCAACCAACCATTTTTTTGCGACCTGTTCTAAAGGTGTTGAAGATCTGCTTCAAAATGAACTTGAACAGCTAGGCATACAGCAAACAAAGATTCATACCGGTGGTGTCTCATTTGAGGGCGACATCGAAAATGCTTACAAGGCATGCCTGTGGTCCAGGGTAGCGAGCCGAATCTTGTTGCAGTTAAAAGAGTTTACGATATCTTCAGATGATGACCTGTACAATGAAATAATCAGTATCGACTGGTCGGAACATTTCTCAGAAGATGAGACTCTGGCAATTGACAGTTTTAGTTCACATTCGATTGTTACACATAGTCACTACGCGGCGCTGCGTGTCAAAGATGCCATCGTCGACCAGTTCACTAAAAACACCACATATCGTCCTTCGATAGATAAAGACAATCCTGATATAAGGCTGAACGTTTATCTTAGTGATAAACAGTGTCTGCTTTACTTCGATCTATCTGGTGAGGCATTACATAAACGTGGTTATCGCCAGAAAGCGGGCAGTGCACCATTACGTGAAACTTTAGCGGCAAGCATGTTATATCGTGCCAAATGGCGTAGCTTTTATGAGCAGGGTTTGCCTTTTTTCGACCCGATGTGTGGTAGTGGTACCTTACTTATCGAGGCAGCGATGATGGCGGCTGATATCGCACCTGGATTATTACGTAAGCGTTTTGGCTTTCATTGCTGGAAACAATTTGATCAGGATCAATGGCAGAAGATTCTCTCTGCTGCTGAAGAGAAAAAGCAGCAGGGTATACAATCCTTACCGATTATTTGCGGCAGTGATAACAGTGAACAGTTAGTCGCAATCGCAAGGAGTAATATTGCAGCTGCTGGATTATCGTCTGTCATAAAAGTTACTCTACAGGATGCGACTACTGATCTGACGCCTTGTAAGGGTATGGATAAACAAGGCCTGATAGTGACCAATCCGCCGTATGGTAAGCGTATCGGGCAGGTGCAGTTATTACGTACTCTATACCATCGTTTTGGTGTGCAATTAAAGGCAAATTTTGATGGCTGGACGGCGGCGATCATTACTTCTGAGCCAGAATTGGCGAAAAGTCTTGGTTTGCGTGCTTATAGAAAAAATACACTGTTTAATGGCGCTATCAAATCAGTATTATATCAATACCGGATTAACCCAAATTTAAATAAGACATCTACAGATCTGCAGTCAGATGCACCATTATCTATAGATACCGTAGGCGAAAAAGAAGTTGTTGCTAACGAAAGTGTTGATGATAGAGCTTCTGAACATGCGTTAATGTTTATTAATCGACTTAAAAAGAATTATAAACATCTAAAAAAATGGGCAAGAAAAAATGATATCAGCTGTTATAGAGTTTACGATGCAGACATTCCGCAATATGCAGTAGCCATCGATAAATACGACAACTGGATCCATGTGCAGGAATACCAGGCACCTAAAACAGTAAATAAAACCAGAGCCTTTCAACGAATCAATGATGTGATAGATGTCGTTGCCGACATCCTTGAGACGAAACAGGAGTACGTGGTTTTAAAAGTTCGCAAGAAACAGGAAGGTTCGTCGCAATATCAAAAGCAGGACAGGAAAGATCATAAGATCATCGTTAAGGAAAATGGCCTTAAATTTATCATCAATGTCTATGATTATATCGATACCGGTTTATTTCTCGATCATCGAATTACGCGGCAGTTGATCAAAAAACTGGCAAAAGATCGCAGTTTTCTTAATCTGTTTGCTTATACCGGCAGCGTATCTGTTTATGCTGCAGCCGGTGGTGCTAGAGCAACCACGACAGTGGATATGTCTAATACCTATTTAAACTGGGCGCAGGAAAATCTATCGATCAATGGCTACTCAGGAGATAAACATGAATTTATTCGTGACGACTGCTTACACTGGTTGCAACAGGCGATTGATGAAAAGAAAAAATATCAGTTGATCTTTATCGATCCGCCAACATTTTCTAATTCGAAGAAGATGACGACATCGTTAGATATTAATCGTGATCATGTTGCACTATTGAGCGGTTGTCTTGCTCTGCTGGAGGATGATGGACAAATTATTTTTTCTACCAACGCCAGAGGTTTTAAGCTCGATAG